>JBEKFT010000204.1:0-4359 GCA_050013175.1 Verrucomicrobiota bacterium | reverse complement strand
CAGGATTGGCAATGGGATGGCGCGCTATAAACCCAGGATGTGCGGATTTTCAACCCCTGCTGCGGCTCGAAGAGCCGCGCGCCGAAACCTGCGCCCTCCGCGCCGACTCCAGGCACGCATCCATCACCTGCTGCGTTTTCAACGCCCACTCGGGCCAGTCCGTCCTGAGCTTCCCAGCCAGAACCCCTCCGGCAAAGTTCCGGAATAAATTCGTCTCCTGGGATGTCGGATGGCTTTGGCTGTGTTCCGCAACGGAAATCAGCCGCCGGTTCGGCCTCATCTCGAAATCGCAGCCCCGGATTTCAAATGCCGAATTATAGACTTCAAAACCGATCTCGGCGCCCTGAAACGGCAGCACGAAATCAGGCACCTGCAGATACCCCCGGGTTCCGCTGACGTTGGCACATTGCTGGTTCTCCGCCAGAAAGGAGCAGTAAAAACCCGCCGACACACCCTCGTCAAACAGCAGTTCGGCTGAAAAAACCGTCGGCACCGGGGATGGACTTCCTGCGCCGCCCGCCTGTGCCAGGATGCGGCCGGTCACCTCCCGCGGCATCCGCCATTTCAGGGTCCACAGGATGAATCGAATGCAATACCATCCGAGGTCGCCCAGGCAGCCCTGCGGTTCGAGAGCGCTGTTCATCCGGATGTTGTCGCGCAGGAAATCGTCGCCCGCGAAAAAGCTGAATTGAATGCCGATGCGCCGGATCGCGCCAATGCTCGCGCCGTCGTCGATCACCTCGCGCACGCGTTCGAGCCGGCGGCTGTGCATGAACATGACGCCATCGAGAAACTGCACGCGGTTCCGCCGGCACGCCTCCAGCATTTCCCGAAGCTCCGCGGCGCTGCCCGCGCAGGGCTTTTCGCATACCACGTGTTTGCCGGCTTCCGCGGCGCGGACGACCCACTCCCGGCGCAGGGCCGTCGGCAGCGGAACATAGACGGCGTCGATCTCCGGCGACGCCAGCAACGCCTCGTAACTGCCGAATGCCTCGGGCGGCGTCTCGAACGCCGCCTCGCGCTGACATTCCTGAATGAACCCGCGGGCGCGTTCCAGGCCACGGCTGGCAACCGCTCGGACAATCCCGTTGCCCGAATTCAGGATGGCCTTCCAGTTCTTGTGCGCAATTTGCGCCGTGCCCAGAATACCCCAGCGCAGTCTTGCACCTCCGTCAATGTCACGTTTGTGTTCCATGGTCATTCGATTCCTTCGGCCGCTTCGCGCACCCGCTCGAGTATCACGTCCGCAATGTGCGGCTCGGTCCCGACGGCGGGAGCATACCACACCCGTTTGCCCTGGCGCTCGGTCGGATTGCGCCACGTGGGCCGGCCTTCGGCCAGGCGTTGCGCCACGGTTCGCTTGGATTCACCTAGCAATACCGGAATGTCCTCGCGCGCATGCATGCCGTCGCTGATGAAAAAGGGCACCACGACAACGTTCCTCGTCTGCGCCAGTTCGTAGCACCGGTCGATGCGCGGCTCCTCTTCCAGAAAAACACCGTGCACGGCGGCGTACTCGTCGAGGACACGAATCCGCTCGACCTGGCAGTCGATCGCTTTCCGGGAGTTTTCGTTCTCCTCCGTCCCATGCCCAGCCATGAACAGGGTCGTGTCCCTGGTTTCAGGCGCGCGCGGGAACGGAAATTGCCCGATGACCGCGCGGGCGCGGGCCAGGAGGACGCCGGTCATGCTTTCATGCGTCCCGACCGGTTTGCAGTAGTAAAGGGTCGAGTGCTGCGTTTGATGCGTCAACCGATCGTCAAATCCAAGTGCTCGCGGAATCACCTGGGTGCTGAAATAGCCTTCGCTGATGAACAGCGGCACGATAAACACGCGCGGCGTCGAGAGGCTCGCCAGGACGTGTCTTGCGTTCGGTTCCTGCTTCCAAAAAGCCTCGCGCACCCCGGCAAACAGACCCCGCCGCCGCAGTTCGGCCGCGTGCTGGAAAACCGGCGCGGAAGACTCGGCATTGATCGTCGAACCGTGACCGACCAGGACCAGCGTGGCGTCTGAAAGTGCTCCGCGGGACACCCGCAATAGTTAGCGCAGGAAGTTGCAGACCGCAAGCCCGGCCCGGGTGCAATTGGATGTGAGCAGGGCCAATTCATGCTGGGGGAGGACGGGTCGTCCCCGGTTAGATTGCTGAAAATCCAGAGAACCGGGGACGAGGCCGTCCCGGCCCCGATATCGCCCCCTTCACGAATTGGCCCTGCACCGCACGGGTCTGGACCCTGTCATGCCTTGAAGCCCGGCGCCCTTTGGACTACGATCCGCCCCCAGCGACTTCCCAAATTCGGAAGTGGAACAATCACCAACGTTTTATGCGATCCTTCGAAAGTCTCAGTGAAAAGGAAATTCTCGCGCTGGCCATCTCTCAGGAAGAGGAAGACGCGCGGATCTACGATGACTTCGCGGATGGTTTGAAGGAGAACCACCCGGAACAGGCCCTGCAGTTCTCGGAACTCCGGCGCGAGGAAGACTCGCACCGCCATCGGCTGCTCGATCTTTACAAGAACCGTTTCGGCGATCACGTGCCGCTGCTGCGACGGCAGGATGTGCGCGGATTTGTGCGTCGCCGGCCGGTCTGGCTGGTTCGGCCGCTCGGATTGAAAGCCGTGCAGAAGGAGGCCGAGCTCATGGAACTCGAAACCAAACGGTTCTACGAAGCATCGGCGCGCCGGGCGACGGACACGGGCGTGCGCCAGTTGCTGGGAGATCTGGCCGAGGAGGAACGCCACCACGCCCAGACCGCGGAGCGGATCGCGCTGACCCAACTCAGTGAAGAGGAATCCGACCGCCAAAAACGGCTGTTTGTGCTCCAGGTCATCCAACCCGGTCTGGCGGGTCTGATGGACGGCTCCGTGTCCACCCTCGCGCCCTTGTTTGCCGCCGCATTCGCGACGCACAGCAGCCTCGACACCTTCCGCGTCGGTCTCGCCGCCAGCGTCGGAGCCGGCATCAGCATGGGATTCGCCGAGGCGCTGTCGGACGACGGCAGCCTGACCGGCCGCGGCCATCCCTGGGCCCGCGGGCTGGTCTGCGGGCTCATGACGGCCCTGGGCGGATTGGGACACACCATGCCTTACCTCGTCCCGGATGTGCACACCGCCACCTGGATCGCGGGGGCGGTCGTCCTCGTGGAACTGGGAATTATTTCCTGGGTGCGCCACCGGTACATGGACTCACCCTGGTCCTCGGCAACGATGCAGGTCATGCTGGGCGGACTGCTCGTGTTCCTGGTCGGCATCCTGATCGGGAGCTCGTGAGCGGCCGCAGCCATGGGTGCATCTTGACACTGTCCTTACCCGCAGACTCGAATTTGCTGCTTTCTAACGAATTTCACGGTTTCCCTCAAAATCAAGGACAGTGTCAAGATGCACCCCGCAGCCATTTCGCTCATTTTTCGCTGTTGTCACAGCCTCTGCTTTCATTTATTTTGTTCAACCTGTTATTTTAAGAGAACGAATTTTTTGTTGCCGTTATGTCAAAAACTGAAGTCATCCTCACCAGCAACATCATCGGCCTGGGCGCCGAGTCCGACCACGTCAAAGTCGCCGCCGGCTATGCCCGCAATTACCTGTTCCCGCAACGCCTGGCGGTTCCGCTCACGCAGGCCAACAAGCGCCGCATCGAGTCGCTCAAGCAACGCCGGAGCGAACGCGAGGCCCACGAGTTCAACACCATGAGCGAGCTGGCCAAAGGCGTGGCCAAACTCGTTTGCATCGTCCAGGTCAAGACCGGCGACGACGGCAAAATGTTCGGGTCCGTCACCACCGGCATGATCGCCGACCAGCTCAAGCAGCAGTTCGACATCTCGCTCGACAAACGGAAGGTCCATATCGAGCACCCGATCCGCGCACTGGGCGAACAGGATGTGGAATTGCGGCTGCACCAGGAAGTCACCGCCACCCTCAAGATCCGCGTCGAAAGCACTACACCGCTTCCCGCCCCCATCGAACCGCCGGCGACCGAAGCGAAACGCGAAGAAAGAGGCGAACGCCGCGGACGCCGGGGCGAAGCGCAAGCCGAGAGTGCTCCGAAAGCCGGAACGGAAACCGCCGAACGCGGCGAACGCAAATCGCGCCCTGCCAGGGCCGAACGCCCGCCCCGCGCGGAAAAGCCGTCCAAAGCCGAGAAAGCTCCAACAGACGCGAAGCCGGCAAAACCCGCGAAGTCCGAGAAAGCCGAGTAGCGGATCGCGCGCCATCACCAATCTTTGAGCGGACGCTGTTGATCGGATGACTTTTCCTTCCGGCTGACGGGCAACATCAGCTCGTCGTTCTTCTGGGAATCCAGCAATTGCTTCGCCTCTTGAGGACTCATCTGCCCGGCCGCACGGGCTTGTGATGTTTCGGGCTG
>JBEKFT010000203.1:0-4459 GCA_050013175.1 Verrucomicrobiota bacterium | reverse complement strand
TCGAGTATCTGTTTGGTTATTCACATCACTTACCGACGTGGAGTTCGAGGACGCACTTGCAAGTGCCACGTCCGTGGAAGAGGATGCGGGCGATGTACTCAGGCTCTGTTGATCCTCAGGAGAAAGCGCTGCCTCCGCATGTAATGAATGTGCGTAATCCGCAACTGTCAAGGCCAATAGACAGATCGCGGCACAGAGCAGCGCTAGAAGTGCGATTATAGTACGGCTTCTGTGCTTCTTGGTCACGACGTCAACTTTCGAGAACGACAACATTCCAAAAGCACATATCATCATCATGCCGATAGCCTTGTTATCCAGGCTTTGACTCTTAACTGAAATAATTCCTTGCAAAACTATAACCACCACGAGAATCGAATAGCCGGCTAACTGGATTGGCGTCTTTAATGATGGGAGTATTTGCGCCGCCGCCTGCAACACATCCTTGGAAAGCATTCGTTTAGGTGCTTCGGGTTTCATTTCCATGAGTGGAATATGTAGCACCCTGGCCAAAAGAACGAAAGTCCTTTTTCAGGTCACGTAATAGATGTCAGTCCCGGTAATTTGCAATCCCGCTCTCGCATTCACATTCCGAACCGTTGCGCGAGCGCAGCCCGGACACTCTTCATCTCCTCCGCATTCAGCAACCCAATACGGCGCGCGAGTTTGACGGTGGATAGGGTCTGAACCTGCTGCAAATGAAACGCGCCCGGCTTCAAGAATGGCTTGGGGATGTTCAGCTCCCAGCGGTTGCCGCGGAGAGCGGTAGTGTGGAGCAAAACAGTAACGAGATCCAACTCGTCTGTGGCAGGTTCACCAGTCAGGAGCAGGGCGGGACGAACTTTGGCCGCCATCCCGAAATCAACCATCCAAACTTCACCGGGATTGACGCCGCGCATCGTCATCCTCCATGCGGTCAAGCATCACAGCACCTTCCAGTGCGGTCTGATTGCAGAGAGCGATGTCCGGGTGCTGATTCGCGATCGCCAGCAACTCCTCGCGGACGGCACGCCGGTCTGCCTCGCTCAATTTGGGAAGTTCTTTGATGATCTCCGCTACGCTCATGGAAGAAAGCTAAACGATCGGACAGGTGTTGTCAGGACAAAACTGCACCCCGGTTAAGAACTTCCGCCGCCCGTAGCAGCCCCGAAAGTCTCCGGGGCTCAAATTCCTCCGAAAACATGCATTTGTTTGGAGCCGACCCACCTCGGCTGCTGCTTGTTTAACGGGCTGTCACCGTTTGCCGATGATCTGAGGGTGTTTGGTTGGGCCCCAACGCACATTTTGCTCCATGTCGAGCAGGAGTTTGTCGTCTTCAAACTTGAGGGTGGCGGTGATTGTGTAAGGCGTCTCGTCGAAACACAGCTTTGCCTTGAACGTGTTGTCATCGGTCCACGCGCCGCAGGCGGCGAGTCCCTGGCCGGGTTCGTCCCATAGCATGCTGATTCGCTTTTGAAAGTCCGTGTGCTGCCGCACCCATTGGCCGAGGCCGCAGGTGATGGCGTGCGTGCCGTCCGCATCCCGGATGGTGAGCACCGGCCGAGGTGTCGAGAAATCCACCGCCACCGTTTCGATTCCCTGTTCGTTGTTTGTGAAGGCGTAGAGGGTCCGGGACACTTCGGTCATTTGCGGCGATGACGGCGCGCCGCGTTGCACGGGCAACAACAACGACCGCAGTTTGGCGGCGAGTTTTTCACGAGCCGACGGGTTTTCGGGCAGGCTGGTGTCGTGGACGGCGGGCAGCAGACGCTCCCACACGATGTCCATCTCGCCCTTGAGGTCAGCCGTGCCGCTGGTCATTGCGAGCACAATGTCGTGTTTGGGCAGAACAAAACAGAACTGTCCTTGCGCACCGTCGGCGCGATAGCCATCCACCTTGTTGCGCCAAAACTGATACCCGTAACCCTGATCCCAGTGGCTGTCAGGGTCGCTTCCCGTGGAAGTCTGGCGCGAGGTGGCCTCCTCCACCCATTGTTCGGAGAGCAGGCGACGGCCGTTCCACAGGCCTTTTTGCAGATAGAGCAGGCCGAATTTGGCGAGGTCCTCCGTTTTGATCGAAAGGCCGCCGTCTCCCAGGCCGATCCCTTCCGGACTCAACCCCCATAATACCTTCTCCATTCCCAAAGGTTCGAACAGCCTCGGCTGAAGATACTCCTGGATCGTCTTGCCGCTGACTTTCTGAACGATGGCCGACAACATGTAGCTCGCCCCGGAGTTGTAGAGGAAATGCGTTCCGGGTTTATGCTCCACGTCCGTTTCCAGAAATGCGCGCCGCCATTGACCGTCCTTCCGAGCTCTCAGGAGATCCATGGTATTGGACTGATGGCCCGTTGACATGATGAGA
Source organism: Verrucomicrobiota bacterium (assembly GCA_050013175.1). Classification (GTDB taxonomy): domain Bacteria; phylum Verrucomicrobiota; class Verrucomicrobiia; order Limisphaerales; family BOG-1460; genus BOG-1460. Next base: position 2,118 of record JBEKFT010000203.1, on the reverse strand, counting down.
AGATCCCGAATCCGCATGGCCTTCATCTGCGCGGACGGCTCTTTGGGCGCGAGGTCGGGAAAGAACGAAAGCACCTTGTCATGGACGCTCAACAATCCCTCCTGCGCGGCGAAACCGATTGCCGTGGACGTAAAACTCTTCGTCGCGGAGTACGTGATGTGAATGTCTCCCGCCGCGTAAGGGTACCACCACCCTTCAGCGACCACCTTGCCGTGCCGCACCAGCATGATGCTGTGGACCGCGTCGATCTTGTTCTCCAGGGTTTCGACAAAGGAAAGAACTCCCGCCGAGTCAATCCCCTCGGCCTCGGGCGTGCTTCGCGGCAAAGCGGAGCCTTGTCCGCTGCAAGCCTGAGAGAGATTGACGAAAAGGGAAGCCAGGAGCAAGGCGAGATGTTTCATAAACATGGAGAATCTCTACGGGCAATACATGGCAGCTTTTCGTTCGGCAAACAACCGATTTGTCCCGGCAACTGATTTCAAATTGCATTTGTGCCAGCTTCATGATCGAAACTCAAGCTGCCACGACCGTCACGCAAATCCGCTCCAAGGTAGTTTATGTGGGACGAGCGTCCTCGCCAACCGAGGGAGGCACACAACTGCGTAAATCAAAAATCGCATATCGTAAATCAAAGGCTCGCGGGGACGCTCGCCCCACCTTCTCCGGTCACTGCCATTGGAAGATTCCGAGAATGTTGGAGTAATCGTCGGTCCAGAGCCGCATCGACGGCGCCGGCGGCAACTCATGCCATCGCGGGTCGTTCCATAGCGGGCCGAGATCCGCGGGTTGGCGCGCCAGGGCGACCCAGGTTGACGGCAGTTTTCCTTCACGAAGCATTTCTTCCGAGAGTTGGTCCTCACTGCCGACGAGCGCCTTCAATTGAAAATGCCAGGCCAGGTTCCCGAGGACCGGGCGAAAATCGAGGAATCGGCTCGAGATATGGAACAGCAACATGCCGTGGTCCGAGAGCTTGGACAGGTACAACTCCATCGCCTCGCGATTGAGCAGATGCAGCGGCGGCGCATCGGAACCGAAGGCATCGCAAACGATGAGGTCAAACTGCTTCGCCGACGCCTCGTGGAGGCGCAACCGGGCGTCGCCCAGTTTGAAATCGATCACGGCATTCGTGCACAGCGCCAGATAAGTGAAGTAGCGGCCTTCCCGCGCCAGGCGGAGCACGGCCGGGTCGATTTCGTAAAACGTCCAGTGCTGTCCCGGTTCCGCGTAAGCCGCCATCGCGCCTGTCCCCAGGCCGATGATGGCGACCCGGGTGCCGCCCGGGCGGGAATTGAAGCCGTTCATGGCTTGTCCGCAGGGTCCGCCGCGATGGTAATAAGCGAGCGGTTCCGACTGGCGTTCCGGCGCCGTGAATTGCATCCCATGCACCGTGGTTCCATGATACAATTCGTGGATCCGGCCTTCGGGGTCGAGTGTGACCCGCAAGGTCCCGAAGAAATTGCGTTCCGTATGCAGCGTGCTCCCGCTGGAGGCCGTGTAGAACTGTCTGCCCGCCAGCACCGCCCCCAGCGCGAGCGCGAACGAAAAAGGCTGTTCCCGGTTTTTGGACAGCAGATAGCACAGGAGGACGGGCACGCCGAATACCAGCATTGTCCGCAGATGCGGCTCGAGACCGAGGCGGGGAACGGTCACTGCGAGTCCAGCCGTCAGCACGCCGATGGCCGAAGGCCACAGCAGTCCGCGCCACACCCCGCCGGATGCGGAGGCTCGCTTTTTTTCAATGGGCCAGCCGAGGCAGGCGACGGCGATCATCAGCGGATATTCCACCACCGTATGGAAGCACGCCGGCGCGATCAGGGCATTGAACAGGCCGCCCAGCACGCCGCCGGCGGATACAAAGAAATAGAATTCCGTCAGGTGCCGGCTCGAGGGACGGTCACCGGCCAGCCGCCCATGCCACACCATGGCGGCGCAAAAAAAGAACAGGAGGTTGACACCGATTTGCAGCCACGCCAGTTCGTCCGACCTGGCGAGCATTACAAACACCAGCACCACCGCGCTGACGGGCAGCACCCGGGCCAGCCACGGCATTGGGGCCGCCCGGCTCCGGTTAAATACCAGGACGAACGTCAGCAGATAAATCGCAAGCGGCACGATCCA
>JBEKFT010000202.1:0-6067 GCA_050013175.1 Verrucomicrobiota bacterium | reverse complement strand
CCCGCGGAACTCCAAGGAAAAATTACTCGGAAAGAATTGCTCCGACCCGGCGTGACGCTCGTGTGCAGCGCCGAAACAGCCGGCTCCCCATGAACGCAGGACCACAGTTGACCTATTCCATGTTGCAGGTGCAACGCTAAATCGGTACGCCAGCTCAGGGTCCTCATGGCCGGTTTCAGGGTCCTGGTGGCTTTCGATGATCCAAGCCTGCGCAGCCGCCGTTGTGAAACGGCGGAGAGTGCGACCGCGGGCCGAGTCATCCGCCAATTCACATTGGCGGCTACAGGGCCCGGCGAGCGATCGATTTCACCGCGCGGACCAGCGCCGCGGCCTCCGCCGGTGTGCCGATCGTGATCCGCAAATATTCCTTTACTCCCGGTTGATCGAACCAGCGCACCAGGATCTTCCTGTCGCGCAGCCTCCGCAGCCACGTCTCCGCGGCAAGACGGGGCGGTCGGGCGAGGATGAAATTGGTCCGGCTCGGCCACACCCGGAATCCCCATGCCTCCAGTTGACGGCTCAGCTCATTCCGCGTGGCGATGATCCTGCGGAAGTTGGCCTGGTAACGGGGCAGGTCGTCCAGGGTTGCCTCGGCCGCGATCTGCCCGAGGCCGTTGACGTTGTAGCTGTCCCGGATCTTCTGCAGCGTCGCGATGAGTTCCGGGTGGCCGACGAAATAGCCGATGCGTTGAAAGCACAGTGAGTATGCCTTGGAGAAGGTTCGCGCGACGAGGACGTGAGGAAACGTGAGCGCGAGTCTCATCGCGTTTTCCTCCGCGAAATCCACGTACGCTTCGTCCAGCACGACGACCCCCTCCTGCGCGCGGCAAAGCCGTTCCAGGTCGGCCGTTGCATACCCGCGTCCGCTCGGCGCGTTGGGAGTGGTGACGAACGTGAGCGCCGCCCGGGCGTCCCAAGTCCCGGCGCGCGCAAGCTCCGGGACATCCGGCAGACCAAAATCCGGCTCGAGGGCCACGGCGTTCTTCGCGGCACCATGAATGTCCGCCAGCACGGGATAGAGCGAGTAACTCGGCGTGAAATATTGGACGACACTGCGCGACGGCGACGGCGAGAACCGGGCGCTCCCCCATCTGTTTCGTCGCGTTCCCGGTGAAGCCCCCGCCGGCTCGACAAACGCCCGCACGGCCATCGCCAGCAATTCATCCGAACCGTTGCCAACGACGATATTCCCAGGCTTGCAGCGATGCAGTCGGGCGAGTTTCCCGCGCAAGCGGTCCGCCGTTGGGTGGGGATACAGCCGGAGCCGTTCATCCACCGCCGCCTTCACGGCGGCCAATACCTTTGGCGAGGGCGGGTATGGGTTCTCATTCGTGTTGAGCTTGATTAACCCCTTGATCTTGGGCTGCTCGCCGGGAGCATAGGGGTTCAGCGCCGAGATCAGCGGGCGAACCAATTTTCCTGGAGTTCGCGAAAACATCCGGATCATTTCAGGTGAAAGCGGTCAAAAAGTCCATCTCCGACGTGCCCACCGCCGGGGCCAATCCGCCCAAGACTGCCCAATCTGTCAATATCAAGGTCAATCCATAAGCCATCTTCGTCTCTCTCTACCACCCCATCCTATGGGTTGACCCCTTTTCGGAGTTCATGAAACAGGCAACATCAAATGTGATGTTATGCGTCCGCAGGCTGAGTCCCAAGTTCGTTGATTCCCTAATGGCCCGATCCTTACAGGCGGTGTTTTATGATTCACGGCGGAGGAATTTTCTTATGAAGAGGAGATAGCCCAGGAACGGCAACGCGGAAAACGCCATCAGCCACATCATGCGGTTTCCAACGAGCAAGCCGGACTTTTGTATCTGTTCGATTTGCGCCTCGGGATAGCCCATCAGGCGATACATTTCCATCACATCATGCCGCGCATACGTCAGGAGAGCGGACGCCATAAACACACACAGAGCGATTAAGATCAGCCACCAACCCCGCTGCTCGAGCTTATACAACGACCAGGCGGCATAACTCCAGAGCGTGGCGATAGCCAGACAGAACATCGTGCCCGGCACACCCGTCAGAAAAATTCCAAAAAATGGCATCACGCCATGGCCCGAAATAGGCATGAGAAGCATCATCGGCACGGAAAACGCCAGCCACGAACAAAAGCCCAGCACCGGCAACGGACAGGCATCGGTCCAACGCGTTACGGGGTCGCGAGCTTCACACGTGGCTTTCACATGCCGGCTGTTATAGAACAACGTCCAGACTGCCGGTAAAATGACGAAAAGGACGCCGAAGGTCAGCAACACGACGACTATCACCGTACCCATTGCTGCCGAAGGCAACGCCGGGTGGCTGGTCGTTCCGCTGGAGGATAAGTTCGCCAACGTTTTCGGCATCAAAAACACCATGAAAAGCAAAACCAACAGTCCCATGATGAGCCAGCTCCAGGAAAAGATGAGCATCAGCGCCCTTGCCCAGCGTCGGGCCATGATGGAGCCAATTCCCAGCCACACCAACGCCACCGCCAGCATGCCGTAGATGAGCACGGCGGGCAGGATGGCCGAAAAGGGGGCCGGCGCACCCGTGGCTTTGGCAGACGCCGCATGCCCGAACAGCAGCAAGGGGACGAATAACCCGGTCAGACAGCCCATCAATATCGTCAAAATGCCGAAGACGACCAGACCCGTCGAACGGTCCTTGTAAGACATGGGCAATGGAGGTGATTCAACCGGCGCGGCTCCTGGATTTTGCTCGTCCATAGGCATGGAATCGATTGCACTTGATGTTCTCCGATGGCCCCGGGTTTGTCCATACCGGAAGTTGAAAGGTAAAACACAGTCGAGGGCGCATGCTAAACAGTTGCTCCGGCACGAACCCTGCGGCATTGTATGGTCGCATGACTCCAACCCGGGTTCATGAAGGATCGTTGCGCCTGGACCAGGTCGAAGTATCGAGGCTGGCCTGGGCTTTTGGCATTTCCCTGGCCATTCACCTGCTTTGCTTCGGAACCTATGAACTCGGCAAAAAGCTCAATGTTTGGCAGGCGATGCATTTGCCGGCCTGGCTGCAAAGGGCGAAGATCCTCGCATCCGCCCCCAAGGAAAAGGCCAAACCTGCCGTTCCACCGGAAGCGCCGCTGGTCTTTATCGATGTCAACCCCGAGGCGGCCACGGCGGCGGCGCCGAAACACGCCAGGTTTTATTCCAACAAAAACTCCGAGGCCGCCAATCCCAACGCCGACAAGGACACCGATCTTCCCCAAATCACCGGCAACCAGACGGAGATGGCGAAAACCGAGGACGTCCATCGCTCGCAATTCGACAAGTTGCAACCCGCTTTTGCCGCGCGCGATCAGGGTGCCGAGCAGGCCAGGCCCGCGTCGCCCACGCCCCCGGGCGATCTGGTGATGGCCAAACCGGACGCGCGCCTGCGCCCGGACACTGGCACCGCCGAGGAATCGCGGCCGCGGACGATCCGGGAGGCGATGATGCGCCAGCACCGGAACCAGTTGGTCGGCGAGAAAATGAAACAGGAGGGTGGCGTAAGCCTGTTCCGCCACGACCCGGGCTTCGATGTGAAGGCCACGCCGTTCGGCCAGTATGACGCCGAGTTCATCGAGGCAGTCCAGTCCCGCTGGTACGATTTGCTGGACAACATGAGTTACGACGGTTACCGGCGCGGCAAGGTCGTCGTGGAATTTCGCTTGAATTACAACGGGTACATCACCGACATGAAGGTCCTGGACGAGAACGTGGGTCTGGCGCTGAGTTTGATGTGTCAGAAAGCCGTGTCCGACCCCGCGCCGTACGACAAATGGCCGCGCGAAATGCGGCTGATGGTGGACAAAGACTATCGGGACATCACCTTTACCTTTTACTATAATTGACGAATCGCGCTGCAGCCGCAACCTTGAGGCTGCGTCCCGGCGCCAGGATCGGGGCTGCAGTGGCTGAAATGGACGGGCTGGATACAGGAATAACATGGAACTATTTGTTTACGGATTGCTGATCGCAACCTCGATTGTCGGGGTGGCATTCATCGTGGAACGCGGCCTGGCCTTGCGCTGGCACAAGATCCTGCCGCCCGAAATCGGGGCCGCGGTCGAGTCGTGCCAGACCCCGGAAGACGTGCCGATGCTCAAACGCGTCTGCCAACAGTACAATGCCCCGCTCAGCCGGCTCCTCCTCCAGGCCATCGACCATCTGGCATGGCCCCAGGACGACAACGCCGACGCCTTGCAGACCCGCGCGCGCCACGAAATCGTCCGGCTCGATCGCGGCCTCGTCGTGCTCGAGATCATCGTCGGCATCGCGCCGCTGCTCGGCCTGGTGGGGACCATCGTGGGCATGATGTCCGTGTTCGGCGACGTCGGCCAGGCCGGCCTGACCGACGCGGCGAAACTGGCCCAGGGCATCGCGCTGATCCTGCGGGCGACCCTGGCCGGCCTGTTGATCGCCATCCCGTCCCTGATTTTCTGGAGTTATTACAGCAAGAAAGTCGAGATGCTATGAATTCATCCGGCGGCAATATCGGGAGCAGCCCCGCACCACCCCGGCGCGGCTTCCGAGGGCGAGCAAAGCAAAGGTTCCTTCCGAAGACATCCCGTCGTGAACGAACATTCAACATTCAACATTCAACATCGAGCTCCCGGCGGGGGCGAGCTGGCGCGACCGTTGGACTTTGGACTCTGGACTTTGGACTTTGGACGGTCCCCTCTTTTCTGACCTGTGCGCTTTTTCATCCGCAAACGCAAGCAGACCCCCGCGGTCATCATCGTGGCGCTGATCGACGTCCTGATCGTGCTCCTGATTTTTCTGATGGTGACCACCACGTTCCGGCAGCAGCCGGCGCTCCGGCTGGCATTGCCGGAATCCAATCAGGCCCAGAAATCCGGCGCCAACGAAAACGCGCCTCTTGTGGTGAGTATCGACGCCAAGGGCAATCTGCGGTTGGGACCCGACGCGTTGCCGGTCACCGATATGCGGCTCAAGGACGAGCTGCTTGCGCGCGCCCGGAAGGATGCACAGTTGAAACTGGCCATCAGCGCGGACAAGGACGCCCCTTTCGGACAGATCGTCAAAGTCATGGATGCCGCCAAGGGGGCCAAGATCAAAACCGTGAGCGCGTTCACCCGCGAAGCGGCGAAGCCGTAACTCGTAGCCGCACTTGTGAAAGCGCGGACGTTTCATCGAGGACGGGGATCCGCGCTTTCACAAGCGCGGCTACGCTCACTTGAGCAATTCTTCCGCGATCTGCACCGCGTTGAGCGCTGCGCCTTTGAGGAGTTGGTCGCCCGAGACCCAGAAACACAAGCCGTTGTCCAGCGCGCAGTCCTTGCGGAGCCGCCCCACGGCGCAGTTGTACTGGCCCGTCTGATATAGCGGCAGCGGATATTCGTTCCTGGCCGGATCATCCACCACGTCGAGCCCCGGAGCCTTCTTCAGCACCTCGCGCGCGGCTTCGACGGTGACCGGTTTGTCAAACTCCGCGCTCACGGCCACCGAGTGCGCGCGATACACCGGGACGCGCACGCAGGTCACGCTGGCGCGAAACGCCGGGTGATGCATGATCTTGCGCCCTTCGTTTTCCATCTTCATCTCTTCCCGGGTGTAACCGGTCGGCAGAAACGAGTCCACGTGCGGCAATACATTAAACGCGATCTGGTGCGGATACACTTCATGCGTTGCCGGCTGGCCGTGGACGATTTGATCGACCTGGCGCTTCAGCTCTTCTATCGCTTTCGCGCCGGTCCCGGAAACCGCCTGATAGCTGGAAGCAAAAATGCGTTTGCAACTGAATGCCCTGTGAAGCGGGTACAGCGCCATCAGCGTAATGGCAGTGGTGCAGTTCGGATTTGCGATGATCCCCTTGTGCGATTTCACGTCCGACGCGTTGATTTCCGGAATCACGAGCGGCACCGCATCGTCCATGCGGAACGCGCTCGAGTTGTCCACGACCACACAACCAGCCTTGGCCGCAATCGGCGCGAATTCCTTCGAAATCCCGCCGCCCGCGCTGAACAGCGCGATATCGATGCCGCCAAATGAATCCTTCGTCAGTTCCTCGACCGTGACGTCTTCGCCGTGAAATTTAAGCTTTTTCCCCACGGAAC
>JBEKFT010000201.1:0-4483 GCA_050013175.1 Verrucomicrobiota bacterium | reverse complement strand
GCCTCGAATCGACCCGGACGAAACCATTCACCTGCGCCGTCCTCGCCTGCGAAGGTCGCACGTTCCCGGTCGAGATCCGATATGCCGCGCAGCCGAGTTACACCGACAAGCGGCCGGTCTGGGAACAGGCGGCGGATGCGTTCATCCGATACGTCGTCTCCGGCGGTGGCGGCGACGTCCTCGTGTTCATGCCCGGAGGCTTCGAGATCGCGCAAACGATCGAAGCCATCCGGCACACGGATGAAGCCAGGGGGTTCATCCTGTTGCCGCTGCATGGCGAGCTTTCCCCCCACGACCAGGACGCGGCCGTGGCGCGGTATCCCCAGCGCAAGGTCGTTGTCTCCACCAACGTGGCTGAAACGTCGCTCACGATCGATGGGGTCCGGCTGGTGATCGACAGCGGACTGGCGCGCATCCCGCGCTATGACGCCCACCGCGGCATCAACACGCTACTGATTGAAAAAATCAGCCAATCTTCGGCCGACCAACGCGCCGGCCGCGCGGGCCGCACCGCGCCTGGGATCTGTGTCCGGCTCTGGTCGCGCGACGAACACGGTCATCGCCCGGAGCGCGAATTGCCGGAAATCAAGCGGCTGGATCTGGCGGAGGTGGTTCTCACGCTCAAGGCTGCCGGCCTGGAGAACCTGCGCGCGTTTCGCTGGCTGGAGCCGCCCGACGAACACAGCCTGGCGCGCGCGGAGGAATTGCTGACGGACCTGGGGGCGATCAAAGCGCCGCAGGCATCCCTGGCCGCGGTTTCGGGAGGCCCCGCCGCAGCGGGCATCGGCTCCGCGCAAGAAGGTCCCGCGAATCCGCGGACAGGGACGTCCGCACTGCAGATCACTTCCGTTGGCCGCAAGATGCTCGCGTTTCCGGTGCATCCGCGCTATTCGCGGATGTTGCTGGCGGCGCAGGAATACGGCTGCGTCCATCAGGCCGCGCTCGTGGCCGCCCTGACGCAGGGACGCGACCTGCTCCTGCGCAACGTGGACCGGCAGACGGCCGGAATGCGCGAGGATCTCCTCGGCGAGAAGGCATCCTCCGATTTCTGGATCCTCATACGGGCCTGGATTTATGCCGCAAAGAATCAATTCCGGATCGAAGCTTGTCGCAAGCTGGGCATCCACGCCGTGACCACCCGCCAGGTCGGTCCCTTGCTGGACCAGTTCCTGCGCATCGCCGAGCGCGAAGGTCTCGACGTGACACCGCGGGAGATCAAGGACGAGGCCCTGCAGAAGTGCGTGTTGATCGGCTTTTCCGATCGCGTGGCGCACCGGCTCGACCAGGGAACGTTGCGGTGCGAACTGGTCCACGGCCGCCGCGGCGTTCTGGCGCGTGAAAGCGTCGTCCAGCACAGCCCGTTGTTTGTCGCTGCCGAAGTCCGCGACGTGGAAGGCAAGGACAAGGAAGTGACGACGATTCTTTCCCTGGCGACCGCCGTGGAGGACGGCTGGCTGCGCGAATTGTTCCCGGAAGACATGCAGACCGAACTTCGGGTCGAGTTCGATTCCACGGCCAAGCGCGTGATGGCCGCCGAGTGGGTGCGGTTCCGCGGGCTTGCGCTTTCCGCGAAGCGCATCGAGCCGCCGCCCGCGGACGCCGCCGCGCGACTGCTGGCGGAAGAGGTTGTCGCCGGACGCCTCGTGTTCAAGGAATGGGATCACTGCATCGAGCAGTGGATTCTGAGGTTGAATCTGCTCGTCAAATGGTGCCCGGAATTCGAGTTGCCGCCGATTACCCCCGAAGACCGGTGTCATTTGGTCGAGCAACTCTGCCACGGCGCCCATGGCTACAAAGACATCAAGGACCGTGACGTGAAACCGGTTGTGACATCCTGGCTTTCCGCCGCGCAACGGGAGTTGCTTGAGAAGCATGCCCCGGAACGCCTTTCGCTCTCGAATGGACGGACGCCGAAGATCGTTTACGAACCCGGTCATCCGCCTCATATTGCCCTGCGGGTGCAGGAGCTTTACGACGTGACGGAGACGCCGAAGATTGCCCTGGGCCGCGTGCCGGTGCTGGTCCACATCCTGACACCAGGCATGAAGCCCGTGCAGGTAACGCAGGACCTGGCCGGCTTCTGGCGCGAACAGTACCCGCGGCTCAAGTCCGAATTGCAGCGCCGGTACCCGAAACACGAGTGGCGGTGATCCGGACGAACAACCAACAACCAACATTCAACATCGAACATCCATTTTCGTGATTGGACTTTGGATGTTGGATGTTGGGTCTTTCCGCCCGGGAGTCCCTTCCACCCGGCATTGCCCCGCTCGCGCCGACCCATTATCCTCCGGCGATGAAGCTGCTGCCATTTGACACCCTGCCCGCGCACAAGCCGCGCCGGTTTCTGCCGCCGCAAATCGACCTGGGCGACTGGGATCAAATCAAACCATTGTTCGATCGACTGGAGCAGCGCGCGGCACGGTGCGGGTCCGTCGCGGATGTCGAGGGCTGGCTGCTGGATTGGAGCGAGCTGAGCGCCGCGCTGGACGAGGAATCCTCCAAACGTTACATCGCCATGACCTGTCACACGGACAACGCCGATGCGGAAAAGGCTTATTTGCACTTTGTCGAAAACATCGAGCCCCAACTCAAGCCGCGCCAGTTCGAGCTCGCCCGCGTTTATATCGCGCATCCGTTGCGGCGGGAATTGCCGTCGCAACGGTTTCTGGTTCTGGATCGCGACACGAAGAACCAGGTCGAGCTGTTCCGTCCGGAGAACGTGCCGCTGGAAACCGAGGAGGCGAAGTTGAGCCAGCAATATCAAAAACTGAGCGGTTCGTTGACCGTGCGGTTTCGCGAGGAGGAGAGGACCCTGGTGCAGATGAGCCGTTACCTGGAGGAGCCGGACCGGGCATTGCGGAGGGAGGCCTGGGAACTGGTGGCCCGCCGCCGCCTGCAGGAAGCCGACTTGTTCGAGGAAACCTTCGACAAACTCATCCGGTTGCGGCAGGAAATCGCGAAAAACGCCGGGTTCGACAATTACCGCGATTACGCCTTCCGCAGGCTGGGCAGGTTCGACTACGGCCCCGCCGATTGCGAGAGGTTTCACGATGCGGTGGAACAGGAGTTTATGCCGGTCGTTCGCGAGCTCCAGGCGGCCCGGCGCGGGCAGCTCCAGCTCGAAACACTCCGTCCCTGGGATCTGGCGGTTGACCCGCTGAGCCGTCCGCCGCTGAAGCCGTTCGCGGAAGTGGGCGAAATGGTTTCACGCACCCAGAAGGTTTTTGACCGGCTCGACGGCGAGCTGGCGGGCGGTTTTCAGAAAATGCAGGATTTGTGCCTGCTGGACCTGGCCAACCGCAAGGGCAAGGCGCCGGGCGGCTACCAATCCACCCTGGCCGAGGCGCGGTTGCCGTTCATCTTCATGAACGCCGTCGGCCTGCAGCGGGACGTGGAAACCATTTTGCACGAGGCGGGCCACGCCTTCCATGCGCTGGCCACGCGCGATGAGGACCTTTACGCCTACCGCGGCGCCCCGATCGAATTCTGCGAGGTCGCCTCGATGAGCATGGAATTGCTGGGAAACGAGTTCATCGAAGCATTTTACTCGGCCGTGGAGGCCAATCGCGCGCGGCGAACGCACCTGGAAGGCATCGCCGGCATTTTTCCATGGATCGCGACCGTGGATGCCTTTCAGCACTGGGTTTACACCCATCCCGGGCATGCGCGGGCGGAGCGGGAGGCGGCCTGGCTGAAGTTGATGGACCGCTTCGGTGGCGAGGTGGACTGGAGCGGCTTCGAGGCTGTGCGTGCCAGTCTTTGGCACCGACAGCTCCATATCTTCATTCATCCGTTTTACTACATCGAGTACGGCATCGCGCAGATCGGCGCGCTTCAGGTCTGGGCCAATTCAAAGCGGGACAGGGCGAAGGCGTTGAAAGACTACAAAGGAGCCCTGGAACTCGGCGGCTCGCGTCCGCTGCCGGAGCTGTTCCAGGCGGCCGGCTGCCGGTTTGAGTTTGATGGTGCCACGATCCAACCCTTGGTCGGACTGCTGCGCGAGGAGTTGGCGAAGCTGTAGCATTTACGATATACGATATACGATTTACGCGCGGGCGGTCGTTGTCCGTGCCTGGAGCGTGCAAGGTCACCTGAATTCCGCCAGAAACCGGACTGGGAAGCCTATGCGACGCGCATCAAGCTTGCTTTCCAAATCGCAAATCGCAAATCGCAAATCGCAAATCCATGAACGTTTTGGTCACGGGCGGAACCGGTTTTGTCGGCGCCGAAATTGTCCGGCAACTGCGCGTCAGCGGCCATCGCACCCGCGTGCTCGTGCGCGAGCCGCAATCCCGGGCGGCGCAGGAGATCGCCACGCGCTACGGCGCCAAAATCCATCCGGGCAATGTGCTGGACCCCGATTCTCTGCAAGCCGCCTGCGCCGGCGTGGATGCGGTGATCCATCTTGTGGGAATCATCAGTGAAATCGGCGACCAGACCTTCGAGAACGTCCATGGTCGCGGAACACGGAACGTCGTTT
>JBEKFT010000200.1:0-4492 GCA_050013175.1 Verrucomicrobiota bacterium | reverse complement strand
GGACGTTGTGGCCGGGGTGCGTACGCCCGAACCGGTGGCGCAGCTCAAGAACCATTTGCCCGAGGCTTTCGCTGAGCTCGAAATAGTCCGCAAAACGCTCGAGTCGCACTTCAAGGACGTCCAGGACTTCGAATTCACCATCCAGGACGGCAAGCTGTTCATGCTCCAGACCCGCAACGGCAAGCGCACCGGCCTGGCCGCCGTCCGCTTCGCCATCGAGATGGAGAAGGAGAAGTTGATTGACTGGAAGACGGCCATTCGCCGGGTCCCGGCGGACCAGTTGGACCAGGTGCTCGCGCCGATTTTCGACCGCCAGGCGGTCAAAGCCGCCAAGTGCATCGCCAGGGGACTGCCGGCCGGCCCCGGCGCTGCGTCGGGCAAGATGTATCTGAATGCCGATCGCGCTGCGTCGGCCGCGGCGAAGGGCGAAAAGGTGCTGCTCGTCCGCAATGAAACGTCGCCTGAAGACTTGCGCGGCATGATCGCCGCGGAGGGCATCCTGACCGCGAAAGGGGGCGTCAGCTCGCACGCGGCGCTCGTCGCGCGTCAGATGGGCAAGGTGTGCGTCTGCGGCGCCAGCGCGCTCCAGATCGATTACAACGCCAAGACCATGACCGTGGATGGGTCAAGCTACAACGAGGGCGACTTCCTCTCCATCAGCGGCACCGTCGGCGAAGTGTATCCGGGCGAGATCAAGACCGCCGCGGCCGAGATCGTCCAGGTGCTCGTGGAGAAATCGCTCGATGGAAAGGGGAGCGCCACCTACCAGATGTTCAAGAAGCTGATGGACTGGTGCTCGAAGGTCACCCGGCTCCAGGTCCGCACCAATGCCGACACGCCGGAGCAAACGGCCAACGCCGTTGCGTTCGGCGCCACGGGCATCGGCCTGTGCCGGACCGAGCACATGTTCTTCGAGGGAAATCGCATCGATGCCATGCGCGAAATGATCCTGGCCGACAACGTCGGAGACCGCAAGAAGGCGCTGGCGCTGATCCTGCCCTACCAGAAACAGGATTTCGTCGGGATCTTCAAGGAATTGAAAGGGCTGCCGGCGACGATTCGCTTTCTCGATCCGCCGCTGCATGAATTCCTCCCGCACGAGGACGCCGCGCAGCAGGATCTGGCGAAGAAAATGGGCGTGCCCGTCGCGAAAATTAAACAGCGCGTGAAGGAACTTCATGAGTTCAACCCGATGCTCGGCTTCCGCGGCTGCCGCCTGGGCATCGTCTATTCGGAGATTTCCGAGATGCAATCCCGCGCCATTTTCGAGGCCGCCGCCGAAGTGCAAAAGGCGGGGATCAAGGTGAAACCGGAAGTCATGATTCCTCTCGTCGGCTTCAAGCGGGAACTTGATCTGCAGGTCGAGGTCGTCCACCGCGTCGCGAAGGAAGTTATGGCGGAGAAGAAGGTGAAGTTGGACTATATGGTCGGCACGATGATCGAAGTGCCGCGCGGCGCGTTGACGGCGGATGAGATCGCCCAGACCGCGCAATTCTTCAGCTTCGGCACAAACGATCTCACCCAGACCTGCCTGGGCATGAGCCGCGACGATTCCGGCTCGTTCCTGCCGCCGTACACCGAGCTGGAAATCGTGAAGAGGAATCCGTTTGCCACGATCGACCAGGTGGGCGTCGGGCAGCTCATGAAGATGGCCGTGGAAAAAGGCCGGAGCACGCGTCCCGACATCAAGCTTGGCATTTGCGGCGAACACGGTGGCGACCCGGACTCGGTGAAGTTCTGTCATCGCATCGGTCTCACCTATGTCAGTTGCTCTCCGTTCCGCGTGCCGGTCGCCCGTCTCGCGGCCGCGCAGGCTGCGCTGGAACAGGAAGCCGCCAAGGCCTCGAAACCGTCGAGGAAGAAGTGATCCCGGCGGCGGCTCGCGATGCGTCGCGCGCGGTTCGCCGCTGAAAGAGGGAACGATTGAAACCGGCCGCTCCGGCCTCCGGAGCGGCCTTTCCATTGTCACAGGGCTGATTCCGCTCCCCGCGTGGCGCCGGGATCTCAGGCGGCCGGCTTCCGGGCGTGGATGCGGTGGATTTCTCCAATGGGGATCCAGCTAAAGTCCGACTGTTTTTGGTCGATAAACCTTCGATACAGGAAGCTTTGAAGAGACTGGCTACCAACTTGAAATGGGGTGGAAACCCGCTTCGATGGATTTCGTTGCTGGTTTTGTTTCTGGTCCCCTCCCGTGCGGTCGCGCTGAATCCAACCAAAAGCGTGTCGCAATATACCTGCCGGTCGTGGGCCCGGCAAAACGGCCTTCCCGCCAATGCGGTCCTTGCCATCGCCCAGACCCGGGACGGCTATTTATGGCTGGGCACACCGCGGGGCCTGGTGCGTTTCGATGGAGAGGAATTCAAGCTTTTCGAGATGGCCCACATCCAGGGCGTTCGCAGCACGATCGTCACCTCGCTGGCCCAAGCTCGAGGCGGGGGCCTCTGGTTCGGAGTGGACCGGGGCGGGTTCGGTTTCTGCGACGGCCGGAATCTCTCGCTTCTGGGCAGTGACGACCGGGGAGGGAGGAGTTTGGTGGTGCACTCCGTTGAGGAGGCCGCCAACGGCGACTTATGGATTGGAGCGGAGAGGCTGGGGGCCCGTTTGACAAAAACCGGGAGTTTTCAAACGGTGTTGGCCACCGTTTCGGAGAACGAACGCTATGATGTCATGGCCGTCTGCGAGGATTCTCGCGGGCGGATCTGGCTCGGCACGGCGCAGCATGGTTTATTTTACTGGCAGAATGGGAAACTGACTAAGTTTCCCGACCCAGCCCTGGATACGCTCGCGACGCGCGCCATTGCGGAGGACCGGCACGGACGAATTTGGGTCGGGACGCAGATGGGCCTGCTGTGTTACGACTCCGATTTCAAGAAGCTGCCGCTTCCCTTTCCCTGGTACGAAACGCGCGCATTGCTTGTCGATCGTGAGGGCTCCGTATGGGCGGGCACCAGCGGGGGCGGCTTGTTCCGTTACCTCGACGGCATCTCCTCGCAGATCCAGAAGACGGATGGTTTGGCGGATGATTTCATCAGCTCGCTGGCCGAGGACAGCGAAGGAAGCCTCTGGGTCGGGACCCGGAACGGGTTGAGCCAGTTGAGCGACGTGAAAATCCCGACCCTGGGTAAAAGTGAGGGGCTGACCGCGGATGTGAACGTCGGCGTGTACCCGTCGCGGAAGGGCGGGATCTGGGTGGCGACCGATAAAGGGTTCACCTACTTTGACGGAACCGCCCATTCGTACTCCGCCGACGTTGGGTTGAAAAACCCATACATCACGCGAATCCTGGAAACCAGGAACGGCGACCTGTATCTGGCAGACGGTTCGAAGGGCATCGAGGTTGTCTCCGGCGGAAAGATTGTGGCGACCTACACAAACCAGACCTGGCCCACGGCGATGACTGAGGACGCGCGAGGCGCCGTCGTGGCGGTCGGTTCCGAACTATTTCGGGCGGGTACTAATTATTTCGTCCCGTACCCTTTTGCCGACGGCAAGACGCCTCCGTTTCACTGGGTTTTCAATATGACCACCGGGAGGGACGGCTCGATCTGGATCGCTTCCCATGAAGGCATCTGCCGCGTGCGCGAGGACGGGACCTATAAACTCTGGAGAAGAGGCGTGGACCTGCCTGAGGCGAAGGCGCTTTGGGTCTGCGAGGACAGCCATGGCGTCCTCTGGGCCGGACTCGAGACAGGCTTGGCCCGGCTCAAAGACGGACGCATCCGGGTCGCCACCACCGAGGACGGTCTGTTCGATAACATCATCAACACAATTGTCCAGGATGATCGCGGGAATTTGTGGGTGGATTCCAGCCGCGGTTTTTTCTCCGTCAGCCTGCGAAGCTTGAATGACTGGGCGGACCGGAAGATCAATCAAATCCATTGCGTCGGTTTCGATGGTCTTGACGCCATCAAGAGTTCCGAGAAATACCAGCAGCAACCCTCGGGGTGCAAGACGCCGGACGGAAAGATCTGGTTTCCGACTGCTCAAGGGATCGTCATGATCGACCCGACCAATCTTTCCGCCAACCCGTTTCCCCCGATCGTTCACATCGATCAGGGGCTCGCGAACGGCAGAGAGCTGGAGGAGAGTGGAGCCGTCGTGGCTCCCGGGAAGGGAGATCTGGAATTTCATTATGCCGGGTTGAGTTACATCGCTCCTCTCAAAACCCAGTATCGCTACAGGCTCTATGGTTACGACAAGGGCTGGGTCGATGCCGGCGTACGGCGAGCCGCTTTTTACACCAACCTGAAGCCCGGGGAATATCAATTCGCGGTTCAGGCATGCAACGAAGACGGTGTGTGGAGTACGACCGGCGCGTCCTTCGCCGTCGAGTTGCAACCGCACTATTTCCAAACCGTCTGGTTTTATCTGCTCTGCGCCGCGCTGACCTTCGCCGGGCTCGTGGGGACTTATGCGTGGCGCGTCCGGCATCTTCGTCGCAGGCAGAAGGCGTTGCAGCAGACCCGTGATCTCCTGGAGGTCAAGGTGGCGG
>JBEKFT010000199.1:0-4515 GCA_050013175.1 Verrucomicrobiota bacterium | reverse complement strand
CAGCTTCAGCAAATCCGACAGCGCGATGTTCAGCCACAAATCCATCGTGTCGGCCACCACGAACCGGGGCCGTTGTATCTGATTCAGAACGTGAAGCTGCAACGCGGGAGCGATGTTTGCCAGGAGCACGAAGGGCGATTTCCGATAGGCTTCCGGCAGCGTGGGGTTGAACGTCTCGAAAACGCCGAGCTCAGTCAGCAGCGTCCGGCGGTTGTTCATGTTGATCTCGTATTCGCCCGACCAATGAAACGTTTTCCCGGGCAGGATCTGCAGTCCTTCCAGATTGATCCCGTGCCGGCGGTACAGCGCCACATAGCGCCTCGGAAAGTCGTCCCCCACCACGCCGACCAGTTTCACCGGGCCGAAGAAACTCGCGGCGACCGCCGCGTGGCTGGCCGAACCCCCGAGCAGGCGAGGGTTCTCCGCCTTCGGTGTCTTGATGGAATCCAGCGCCGTCGAGCCGACAATTAAAACGCCCATGTGATTGTGAGTTTCGGGTTTTGAGTTAAATCGGCGTGCAGACTATGGAAAGGATCGCGGCCAGGCAAGCTGCTGGTTTTATCCAAGCCGCTTCCGGAATTCCGAGCATGCCTTCTTCACGTCCGGCGCGTCCAAAATGGCCGACACGACGCAAATCCGCCGGGCCCCCGCGGCCAGCAGCTCGTCGAGATTCAAGAGCGTAATGCCTCCGATTGCGAACCACGGAATGTCAACATTGGCGGCCGCCCACCGTACATAGTCGAGCGTCACAGGCTTCGCACCCGGCTTGGTGGGGGTGGCGTGGACCGGACCGATGGCGATATAATCCGCACCCGCGGCCATCGCGCGCCGGGCCTGATCCGGCGCATGACTGCTCAGGCCGATTCCGGGTCGAGACCCGAAGGCTGGGAGTTGGGAGACGCGCGCGAATCCGGCATCAAAAAAATCCTCCTGGCCGAGATGACAGAAGTCCGCGCCAACGTCGCGCGCGACCGCGAAATGATCGTTGACGACCAGGCCGGCGCCGGCCGGGCGCGTGACGGGCAGGACGGCTTCGGCCATGCGGCGGATTTCATCGGGTGAAGATCTCTTCGCGCGCAATTGAATCAGGTCCGCCCCGCCGTCGCAAAGCTGCCGCGCAACCAACTCGGGCGGGCGGCCATGGAGATAGGCCGTGTCCACGAAGGCATAGAGGCGGCATTCCGAAAGCGGTTTCATTCGCCGCAAGTTGTAGCCGCAACTTTCGGGATGCGCAACGCCGGCCCGTTCCGCGCTCTCTAGGCCGGGGTGGGGACGGCCCGTCCCCAGAACGGTTTGCATGCGCAAGCCCACGAATCCTGGCGACGAGCCGTCGCCACCCCGCGACGGACCCCCTTCATGAGTCAGCCCCGCTGAGCCTGCTCTTCTTTGCGTGCCTGTTACTTCCGCGCCGGCTTCAACCCAACCAAATAGCCAAAGCGCTCGCTGAACTGCGCCGGCGTCATCGAGACCGTCTTCGCAAGCTCGGCAAGCTGCCGCGCGTCTTCAAAGTCGGAACGCTCCAGGCGGATCATATAATGGCACGCGCATTCGTAGGCTTCACCATCCACGTTCACCCGGCGCACCTGCATCCGCTTCGTTTGCGGGTCGATCATTTTCTCGAACTCCAACGGGACCATTTTGCCGTCCACGAAACTGATGATCGCGCCGAATTTGGCGGCTTCCGCGGAAAGCAGGAATTTGACGGCGGCATACCCGAGATCGCGGGTGTACTCGGCGTCGAACGGAATGGGGTCGGCGCACCGCAGTTCGTAGCCCAGGTCCTTGTCAACCAGCGTCACCTTCAGCCCGAGCTTTTCGAGACGGGCGGACACCAGATCCTTCATCATGCGGCCGAATTCGATTTCGGCGAGGTGCAGGTGGCCATGATCGTCGCGCTTGATGGTTCCATAGCGTTCGAGCTGGCCGCCCTGGATGGCGCTGGCCAATCCTTTCTCGCCCATGGCTTCGACCAATCCTTCCGCCAGGACGGCCACGCCGTATTCCGATCCGCTGGCGCGACGCTTGATGATGGAGCCGACGATCATGTCGCAGATCTCGTCCACCGTCACCGGTCGTCCGCGAAATTCCTCCGGAATGATGGCGAGCGTGACGGCCGCCGCCTTGGCAATGCCCAGCGCCAGATGCCCCGCAGTGCGGCCCATGCTGATGATGAGATACCAGCGCGAGGTCGTCCGGGCGTCGGCGGCAAGATTGCGCGCCGTGTAAACACCGTAATGCCGCGCGGTCTCAAAACCGAACGTCGGCGTGGACCCCGGCAGCGGCAGGTCGTTGTCGATCGTCTTCGGCACATGCGCCACGCGGATGGCGCCGTCGGCTTTGCGATACACCTGGCTTGCCGAAAACCCGGTGTCGTCGCCGCCGATGGTCACGAGCGCGGTGATGCCCAGCTTCTTCAACCCCGCCAGCACGTTCTGCATGCTCGACTCGGATTTGGTGGGATTCGTCCGCGCTGTCCCCAGAATCGAGCCGCCCCGAAGGTGGATTCCGGTGACTTCGTCGATGGTGAGGTTCATGACGTGATCCGTATCGCCCTGGGCGAGCCACTTGAATCCGTCGCGGAAGCCGATCACCTGGAATCCCTGGTTGATGCCTTCGATGGTGGCGGCGCTGATGACGCCGTTGATGCCCGGGGCGGGTCCGCCGCCCACCAGAATTGCGAGTTTTCCTCTCTTGCTTGGGTTTGCCATATCGTTTTTCGGTTAAAATTGAGTGCCCGCGCCCATTAGTGCGCAGTCCGCGGTTCACGTGCGATCCCAGTCTGGCGTGGAGATCCAAAGCCGTCAAAGCGCATTACTGCACGTTTTTTGCCACGCGTTTTGGCAATCCCTGCTTGCCCGGACGTCCATTGCCGGTCTGGGGCGAAGGATAAGCGGATTCAATTCATCTAAACCACAGAGGCACGGAGACACAGAGGAAGACTGCCCGATGCAAGTTGGTCTCCGCGTCTCTCTCGTTGGTTTAGAGCGGCTCCGTCGCGCAGGAAGACACGCGAATAGGGTCGCCGTCTTCGATGTTAGATTTAAACCTTCCCGCTCGCAATCTGCAGTTCCCGGTCCGGCGCGGCAAGCGGGAAACTGTTCACTTTTCAATTGCCATCGTGGCTGGGAAGCGACACAACGTTCCTGTTTGGCGAAGATGAGGTCCTCATGAGAAACGTATATGTTTCACTCGTGTTCGGCGTCGTGGCTGCGCTCCTTTTCGTTCCCGGCTGCTCAACGTCCCGAACACGCGAACCTGTCTTCGAGGGCAAACGGCTGGGCGTCTGGTTGGTCGAACTGAATCAGCCGCTAAAGGATAATGGATCACTCAGCCAGTTGGCAGCTCAGAATGCCATGTGGACAAACGTGGTGCAAGATGTCGGGACAAACGGTCTGCCTCTTTATATGGGATGGATCCAGAATTCAACCGACATTCCACGCAGGTACGGGTCGGAATTGGCTATCGAGATTCTCGGGCCTGCCGCCCAGCCGGCCATACCGGCCCTAGCAGGCCTCTTGAGGAATGATCAAACAGCCCCCATTGCCGCAGAGTGTCTGCTGGCCACGGGGCCGGCAGCAATCCCCGCCCTGACCGAGGCTGCTGCGACAATGACGAATCGCGGCCGGTCGGATGCGATTTCAATTCTGGGGGAGTTTGGTCCGGCTGCCGGATCAGCCGCTCCAGTTCTGATTCAGATCATCAAGAACGAGCCAATGTGGGCGTGGCCAGCCATGCAAACGCTGGTGGAGATCGAAACAAATGCGGCGGTCCTTCTCCCGTTGTTTGGCCAGCATGTGGCGGACACCAATAATGCAGCAGGAGCTGCCTACGCACTGGGGCGATTGGGGAACGCCGGGGTGCCAATGCTACTCCTGTCGCTGACGAGCGAACCGCGGAACATTCGCTGTTTCGCTGCCGGGGCCTTGGATCCGGACTTTCAGAAATATTCCGCCGACAAACGGAATGTCGATTCAGTTCGGTTCCGGCGCTTGTGTTGCATCTACAATCTAAAAGTTATGACTGCAGCGTCGCGGTGCTATTCGGTTGGCGATTATGTTGCGGCAGCGCAGACGGCGGGGCGATATACCAATAGTGCCGACGCGACGATCCGGGCGGCAGCCATCGAGGCATTCAATTATCTGCGGCCCTTTGCGGAAACGAACGTGCCGCAGATAGAAACAGATGAGCGTCCCTTTCTGAAGCCCGCGCCGCCGCCTCTGGACGGACGGTAATCTTCTTTGAGTTTTTTTGGTGGCCCTTGTTCCGCTTCATTTTGGAGCGCACGAGCTCGAGCTGTTCTGTCTGTCGAGTCAGGCGTCGTGCGCTTCCCGAGCAGTGCTGGCACTTGGCGCGAAGAGCGTCCCGATGTCGTGTTCGGGACGGATGAGTAGCAAGTGTCAGCTCTGCGAGGATGGGCGCGAAGCGCCCTTCCAAATGAAGTTGTTCGCGTTACTGATATTTTGAGATTTCGTGTGAAATGTTGTCTCATTATTACTTTTGGTTGGAAGTATGTTT
>JBEKFT010000198.1:0-4521 GCA_050013175.1 Verrucomicrobiota bacterium | reverse complement strand
CGTGCATGAACACCACGTTGCCCGTGCCGGCTTCCAGCGCAAATTCGCGGATCGCTTCCAGGAACGGCAGGCCCTCGATGTCGCCGGTGGTGCCGCCGATTTCGGTGATGACCACGTCGGCCTTGCTTTGTTCGGCGAGGACGTGGATCCGTTTTTGAATTTCATCGGTGACGTGCGGGATGACCTGGACGGTTTTGCCGAGGTATTTGCCCTCGCGCTCGTTGTTGAGAACGGTCTGGTACACCTGGCCGCTGGTCAGATTGTTCAGCCGCGTCAGTTTCACGTTGGTGAACCGCTCGTAATGGCCCAGGTCGAGGTCGGTCTCCGCCCCGTCGTCGAGCACGTAAACCTCCCCATGCTGGTACGGATTCATGGTGCCGGGATCGACGTTCAGATAAGGGTCGAACTTCTGCAGCACAACCTTGAGTCCGCGGTTTTCGAGCAGGGTGCCCAATGCGGCCGCCGTCAGGCCCTTGCCCAGCGAACTCACCACTCCACCCGTGACAAAAATGTATTTCATTGGGTCGTTAAATCGTTGAATCGTTCATCAGTCTTTCCACCCGCGCCACGTCTTCCGGCACATCCACGCTCGCGCCCTCGTAATCCACCTTCACGACCGCGATCTGGATTCCGTTTTCCAACGCGCGCAACTGCTCCAGGTTCTCCGCGGATTCCAGCGGTGAAACCGGAAGTTGCACGAGCCGCAGCAGCGTTTGCCGCCGGTACCCGTAAATGCCCACGTGCTTCAAAAATGGAAACGCCGCCAACTGTTCGCTCACCGAACCACTGGCGGCCTCGCGCAAATACGGGATCGTGCGCCGGGAAAAATATAGCGCCCGGCCGGCGGCGTTGACAACGACTTTTACGACATTGGGATTCTCCAATTCCTCCGGATGCCCAATCGGCGCCGCGGCGGTGGACATCTCCTGGTTTTCGAGCGCCCGGGCAACCGCATCGATGACCGCCGGATCCATCAGGGGTTCGTCGCCCTGAATGTTCACCACGGCATCGCACTGGCAACGCGCGGCGGCTTCCGCGATGCGATCCGTTCCGCTCGGGTGCGAGGCGCGCGTCATCTCGACCCGGCAAAACTTTCCCGCCGCATCCGCGATTCGTGCATCGTCCGTGGCCACGATGATTTCAGAGAGCGACCGGGCCTTCCGGCAGCGTTCGACGACGTGCTGGATGAGCGGTTTCCCCGCGATGAGCGCCAGCGGTTTGCCGGGAAAGCGCGTGGAAGCGTATCGCGCCGGGATGAGGCCAAGGATTTTCATGAGTTACTCAAACCTGTCACACACCACCCCAACGGGGCGCCACCCAGCAACCCGGGCCACGCTCCGGATCAACCATCCCGCATGATACCAGCCCGGAAAGCGCGGCACAAATCAATCAGCCGCCCGTTCACCGGTTCCACCCGGGTTCAAAATCCACTCCGCCGCCGCCGCCAGATCCTCCACCACCACAGCGGACCGCAGCTTCCCGGGCGAGCGGCGTTCCAGTTCCGCCCCGTATCCGGTCCGGACGAGAATGCACTGCTTCACGCCCGCATTCCAGCCGCATTCCAGATCGATCAGCTTGTCGCCGATGAAGTGGCTCTCCGCGAGGTCAACGCCAAACGCATCCCGCGCATCGAAAAGAAACTGCGGCGACGGCTTTCGACCCCGGCTCGACGCGTCCGGAGCCTCGGGGGCGACGTAAATCTCCTCAAACCGGACCCCGGCGCGCGCGAACTCCCGCCGGATGTGTTCGTTCACCCGTTCAACGTCGGCCAGGGTGAAATAGCCCCGGCCGACCCCGGACTGATTCGACACGATAAAGAGTTTGAACCCGGCGTCCTGAAGCTCTTTCAGTGCCTTCGCCGCTCCCGGCAGGATCTCGACCTGCTCCACTTCATGGAGATAATGCTTTTCCGCGATCATCGTCCCGTCGCGATCCAGGAACACGGCTCGATTCATTCTTGTCGCGAGAATTTTCAGGAAAGTGGCTGCGAATCAAAGCAAAATCCATCCTCAATTCGCCTTCAACCGAAAATACTGCTGCAGCCCGGCGACCGGGTTGGTGTAGGGACTGGTCGCGCCCGGCACGTTGGTATAGGCGCCGGCGGCCGATGGCGCCGACTGCAGGGCAAACGCGGCGTTGCTCCAGGTCAACACCGCGCTGCCGCCAAGGAGCTGAATGTTGAGCGGGATCGGGGCCAGCGTCCCGGAAGCGCTGTAGCTCAGTTTGAAGTTGTCGATTCCGACGGTGTCGCAACGGTTGCTGCCGGTGCTGGGATTGAGCGCCGCGACCCGTATCCAGACATTCTGGTCCAGGTGATCCAGACGGTTCCCGAAGGAGAACGTTTTGGTCGTTCCGCCGAACGCGCCGGGGTCCGCAAAGGTTCCGAGAACGCTGAAGCTGCCGGGCGTGCTTCCAACGCCATAGTCGATCGTCCAGATCGTCGAACGGTTTGTCTGTTCGGACAGGAGATTGCAGTCCAGGCTGAGCTGAAAGTTGGCGAACTCGAGCGTGTTCTGAAGCTGCAGGACGAAGGCCGCCCCCGGATCGCCAAACGTGGTGGTCTGGCGGATGCCCGGACAGCGGTTGGTGCAACTCCCCTGAATCGTAGTGCTCTCCCCGCCCGAGAAGTTTGTCCCTCCGTTGCCCGTTGTTGACGCGTAGTTGGCGAACTGGCCGGTTTGTGTGCCCCAACTCGTGTTGGTCGGATTAAACGATGCCGGGGTTCCCAAACTGGTCCCGTTGGCGTTGGTTCGCACCGTCCATCCCCGCGGCAGCCCCGATCCGATGCGATCGAACGTTTCGGTGTAGTTCGTGCCGGTGAGGGTCGCCTGGGCCGAAGCCACGGTTGCGGCGGCAATAAGGAGGCACATCACGATTGATCCAGTCATCTTGGTTTTCATGCGTTGATTTGGTTGTTGAGTGTTTGCAGAACGGAAGGAAATCTTGAAGACGACCGGGCCGGCTCCAGGGAATCCCGGATGCCGAAGACGAAAAAATTCCCGCGACGCAGTGATCTGCGTCCGGCCACAACCCCGATGACAATGGTCATCACCCGTTTCCAATCGATGAGGAGAAACCCCGGGAACCCAAGGAGCCAGAGTGTATGCCCGTCGATCCCTTATCTCCGGTCGCCATTCATAAACCAAAATCAGCCGGGGACGTCAAGAGGATTCGCCGGCGGTTTTTCCGCCAGATTCGTTCACCGCAGATAAGCCGAGTCTTCGTAGCCGCCATTGTGAAATGGCGGAGTTTGCCCCTACGCCACGAAGCCACCAATTCACACGCCAGCGTCAAGGGGGACGAGCCGTCCCCCCTCCGGCAACAGGGGTGGCGGCGGCTCGCCGCCAACAGGGCTCAGCCTCCGTAGCCGCCGTTGTGAAACGGCGGAGATCGCCGGTCAGGGATGGGTCCGCCAATTCACATTGGCGGCTACAGGCCGTTGAGCACATCGATCAGCCGGCGCAGCCGCCCGTAGTCGCGCCGGTTGAACCCGAATGCCAGACGGGGAAGATCCACGTTGTCCCGGTCCTGGATTTCCTCCGGGGTGGGGTCGATCCGTTGGAGGGCCGGGCCGGCGATGATGTCGGCGAATTCCTTGTTCATCGCTCCCAGCGCGGAGGCGGACGGCGCCTGCCGCAGCCGGAGGACGAAAAGATCCTTCACGAACCGGCTGGAATGGAAATTACTGTAGAAACGCGTGATGATCTTCACCGCCTCGTCGGTGTCATCGGTGATCTGGTACAGATTCAGGTCGTCGGGCGATATCAACTGGTCGCGCAGCAGTTGTTCCCGCACGTGTTTGTCCCAGGTCTTCCAGAACGTGCCGCCGGGCCGGTCCAGCAGCACCAGCGGCATTAATTGGCTCTTGCCCGTCTGCATCAACGTGAGCGCCTCGTAGCCTTCGTCCATGGTCCCGAACCCGCCCGGAAAGAGCGCGATCGCATCCGAGTGCCGGATGAAGATCAGTTTGCGCGTGAAGAAATACTTGAATGTGACGAGCTTTTTGTCCTCCCGAATGACCGGGTTGGCGCTCTGCTCCCATGGCAGGCGGATATTGACGCCAAAACTTTTCTCCGGCCCGGCGCCTTCGTGGCCCGCCTGCATGATGCCCCCGCCGGCGCCGGTGATGACCATGAACCCGGCGTCGGCAATCTTCCGGCCGAACTCGATGGCCTGCCGATACTCCAATTTTGTTGGTTGCGTTCGGGCGGAACCGAAGATCGTCACTTTCCGGACACCGGAGTAAGGGGCGAACAATTTGAAGGCATACCGCAGTTCGCGGATGGCCGTCTGGATCACCCGCACGTCGCCGCTGTCCTCGACATCGCCCAAAATCCTCAATGCGCTCTCGATGATGTCGCCGACGCTTTCCTGGTTGTACCCTCCCCCTTTGTAGTCGATGAGTTCCTGGATGCGGCGCCGGAGTTCCGGATCTGCCGGCGTCTTTTCTGCCTTTCTCATGGCGCGAGGGTACCGCGTGTCCCCGGAAATGCAACCGGTTCGAAAAGGGGGCGATGAGCG
>JBEKFT010000197.1:0-4535 GCA_050013175.1 Verrucomicrobiota bacterium | reverse complement strand
GCTCGCGGATCACATACCAGAACGTCTCTTCGGGCATGTTGCCGTTCCAGATGATGAAATATTGCGCGAAGTGAACGTATGCATAGAAAACCGTGAACGCGAACAGGAGGGAGCCGATGAAGTAATACTGATGCTCGTGCAACACCTCGGTCAGCACCTTTTGCCGGTCGAGAACCATCGTGATCACATACGACGTCGCCAGCGCCACCCACGCGCTGCCGGCGAAGTAGATGACTCCGTACATGGTGGAGAACCACTCGTGCTGCAGCGCCTTCATCCATAGGATCGCCGCGAGCGTCAGCGTCACCGCAAACGCAAAGATGCCCCAGTAAGAATAAAACCGCATCCGGAAGGTGCATTTCGCCTCCCCGGTTTCGTCCTGTTTCAGCGACCAGTAACGCAACCGGTTTGTCAAAAGCCACCACACGCCAAAGCAGCCCGCCGCCACGAGGTAAAACATGGGGATGGTGAACAGGGGAAGCTTCGCGTGCAACGCGTGATCCGGGTGCGCCTGTTCCGACGGCCCCATCCACCCGTAAATCGATCTGGCGAGCAGCGCGATGGGAACGAACAACAGCGCCATCCATGGAAACAGCAGGCTGGCGATGTGTTCGTTGAACCGGCGGATCGGCACCGACCAGCCGGCGTCAAACAGGTGATGCACCAGGACCAGGAACAGGGCGCCGAGGCACAGGCTGAGGGCAAACATGAACGCCAGCAGCCACGAGAACGCGAATTGACGCGGATAGACCAGCGCGCCGATCAACGCCAGCGCCCCGCCCACCCCCATCAACGTCGCCGGCACGTTCCGCCATCGGGACAAATCCAACGGCGGCGGCGGGGTACCCTGTTTGTGCGAGTTCATAGTTACTTGTTCAGACCTGCGCGCAGTTCCGGGGGCACGTCATTGGTGGTTCCCAGCCAGCTCAGTTGCACGGCCCGCAGATAGGCGATGATGGCCCAGCGATCCTCCACCGGCACGTTCGGGCCATAGGCGCCCATCAGATTGCGTCCGTTCGTGATCACGTACAACAGTTCCCCGTCCGCCATTTCGACGATCCG
Source organism: Verrucomicrobiota bacterium (assembly GCA_050013175.1). GTDB lineage: Bacteria > Verrucomicrobiota > Verrucomicrobiia > Limisphaerales > BOG-1460 > BOG-1460. The sequence goes on along the minus strand of JBEKFT010000197.1, from coordinate 3,473 downwards.
TTTGTCATGCAGGTTTGCCACCACGGCCATCGCGCCGATTTTCCGGGTGATGCCGGTCCCATCCGCCTCCTGCCCGTGGCAGGGGGAGCAGTAAATCGTGAAGCGTTGCTGGCCGCGCTGGAGCAACTGGGCATTGATCGCGAGCGGATTGGTCTCCACATAATTCGTCGTGCCCGGCACGCGACCGGTGAACACCGCCGAATCCTCGTACGGATACACGAGGCCGCCGGCCGTTTGGATCGGGTTGCCCCGCGCGAGGGTTCCCGGCACCGGCAACTGCGAACTGACGCCGTTGGCGAAAAAGCCGTTGGGCTCCTGCGGCCGCAGCTTGAGCTGGCGGCGCATGTCGGGAAAGACATACAGCGGCGTTCTGCGCGTCAAGCCGCCGCGCCTGCCGGCGATGCCGACCACCGTGATGGCGCAGACCGCAAAGATGAGCAGGAAGTATCGCATTATTCCTCCACCACCTCGATTTGCTTGCTGCCGGCCTCCTCGAGCAGCCGGCGCGTGCCCGGCTCCGAATACTTGGGGTCGCTGCATTCGATCACGATGAAAAACCGGTCGTGGGTGACCGACCCGAAACGGCGGTTTTTCAGCAGCGGATGATGAAGCCGCGGCAGGCGGTTGAGGAACAGCATGCCGAACAGCGACCCGAATGCGCCGAAAAGGATGGTCAATTCGTAGGACGGCGGGAATGCGGAATAGGGGCTGAACATCGGCTTGCCGCCGACAACAATGTGATAGTTAAAATCGTTCATGAACCAGATCATCACCATGCCGCAGGTGTAGCCGGCCACACCCCCGAGAAACGCGAACCAGCCCACTTTGGAATTCTTCAACCCCATCGCGCGGTCCATCCCGTGCACCGGGAACGGAGTGAAGACGTCCCAGCGCGTGAACCCGGCATCGCGCACCTTCTCCGCGGCGTGCATCACGGCCGCCGGGGTGGTGAATTCGGCCATCACACCATAGGGATGCGGGGAAACGCCGTTCATATGTCCACCTCGTCATCCGGCTCCGGTTCTTCCTGCTTCGCTCCGCCCAGCAGATGGTGCGGGTCGGCTTGGGGCGTCACGCCCTTGACTTCCGAAATGGCGATCAACGGCAAAAACCGCAGGAACAACAGGAACAGCGTGAAGAAAAGGCCGAAGGTGCCGAGGAACGTGCAGATGTCCACCCACGTCGGCTTGAAATAGCCCCAGCTCGACGGCAGAAAATCCTGGTAGAGCGAGCCCACGATGATCACGAATCGCTCGAACCACATCCCGATGTTGACGAGGATGGAGATGACGAACACCGCGACGAGGTTTTGCCGGAACCATTTGAACCAGAAAAGCTGCGGAACCAGGGCGTTGAAACCGAGCATGGCCGCGCCGCCGTACCAGTAGGTGCCAAAAATCCGATGCCAGAACGTCCAGCGTTCGTAAGGGTTGCCGCTGTACCAGGCGATGAAATACTCCATGGCATAGGCGTACCCGACGATCGAGCCCGTCGCCAGCGTCACCTTGCACATCACGTCGATGTGGCGCAGGGTGATCACTTGCTCGAGCTTGCAGATTTTTCTCAGGGGCACCAGCAGCGTCAGCACCATGCCGAAGCCCGAATAAATGGCGCCGGCGACGAAGTAGGGCGGGAAGATCGTCGTGTGCCAGCCCGGCAACTGGGACACGGCGAAGTCCAGCGACACGATGGAGTGCACCGAGAGCACGAGCGGCGTCGAAAGGCCGGCCAGCAGCAGATACGCCTTTTCATAGTTGCTCCAGTGGCGGTTCGATCCGGTCCAGCCCAGCGCGAACAGGCCGTAGAGAAACTGCCGCGTCCGCGTCTTCGCCCGGTCCCGCATCACCGCGAGGTCGGGAATCAGCCCCATGTACCAGAACAGCAGCGACACCGTGAAGTAGGTCGAAACTGCGAACACGTCCCACATCAGCGGCGAACGGAATTGCGGCCAGACCGGGCCGTTCGAATTCGGAATCGGGAACAGCCACCAGTCGAACCAGACGCGCCCCACGTGCATCGCCGGGTAAATCCCGGCGCACATGACGGCGAAGATTGTCATCGCCTCCGCGGCGCGGTTCACACCCGTCCGCCACCGCTGCCGCAACAGGAAGAGGATCGCCGAGATCAGCGTCCCGGCGTGGCCGATGCCGATCCACCACACGAAATTGATGATGTCCCAGCCCCACATGACCGGCCTCATATCGCCCCAGACCCCGACGCCGGTTGAAATCTGGTAGGCCAGCATGCACAGGAGCAGCGTGGCGAAGGACAAACTGGGCACGAACGCCACCCACCACCAGAGGGGTGTCTTGCCTTCGGCGACGCCGGCGATCTTGTCGGAGATCCAGGCGAAACCGCGCTGGTTTTGCACCAGCGGGATGCGCTCCAGCTCCTTCGGAACCACGGGCAGGTTTGAAGGGATCGCGCGCTCAGCCATGGGTGGGCTCCTTTCCCGCGGCCGCCGGCGATCCGCCGGATTCATCAAACGGATTGCCTTCCTTGTGCTCGAATTCCTCCAGGCTCAGCGGCAGCTCATGATAGTCGGGCATCGCCGGGTTCGGATTTCGCACCCGCGCCAGATAGGTGATTCGCGGGCGGGTGAACAGGTTGTCGAGAACGGAATAATTTCTGTCCTGCGCCTTGAGCTTGGACACACGGCTCCCGGGGTCGCTGATATCGCCGAAGACCAGGGCGCCCGCCGGGCACGCCTGCTGGCAGGCCGTCCTGGGGACGGTCCCCTCGGACTCCTTCAGCCTGACATCACCCGACGGTCCGGCTTTGACTTTTTGCGCGATCTTGGCCTGCTCGATGCGCTGGAGGCAGAGGGTGCATTTCTCCATCACGCCGCGCATGCGCACCGACACGTCCGGGTTCTTCGACATCTTGAGCAAATCCCACTCGTCCTCCGCCCGCATGCCCGTGGTCGGCTCCGTGGGATCCTTCCACCAGCGCAGCAGATCCCATTCGCCGTCCGTTTCATGGGTCAGCGGGGTAGTGTAGAACGGCCCCTTGAGGTCCTTCAACGGGCGCTTGTTGAAATCCAGAAAATTGAATCGGCGGACCTTGTAGGGGCAGTTGTTCGAGCAATACCGCGTGCCGACGCAGCGGTTGTAAACCATCAGGTTCAGACCTTCGTTGTCGTGCGTGGTCGCATTGACCGGACACACATTTTCGCACGGCGCGGCTTCGCAATGCTGGCAGAACATCGGTTGCACCACGCTCTGCGGATCGTCGATCCACTCCTCGAACTGCTGGTCGCCATCCGTTTTCAGCACGTCCGGCAACCGTCCCCGAGTCGGATCGCCGGCGTAATAGCGGTCCACCCGCATCCACTGCATGGCGCGGCCGCGCCGGACCTGGTCCTTGCCGACGATCGGAATGTTGTTCTCGCTCTGGCACGCGATCACGCAGGTGCCACACCCAATGCACGTGTTCAAATCCACCGACATTCCCCACTGGTGCAGCCCCTTCTC
>JBEKFT010000196.1:0-4541 GCA_050013175.1 Verrucomicrobiota bacterium | reverse complement strand
TCACCAACCGGCTGCTGTTTCAACAGCATCCCGCGGCACCCAAGGTGATGGTGGACGTGGGCGGCTATCGGGCCCAGGCGCGCGAGGCGCTTGTGAAGAGGGCCCAGGAGGCCGCCGAGAAAGTCCGGCGCTGGGGCGACGTGGTGGAACTGGAGCCGCTCAGCGCCTTCGACCGGCGCATCGTTCACCAGGCGCTCAAAGACGATCCCGGCGTCGAAACCAAGAGCGTCGAAGTCGAAGGCACCGCGAAGAAAGCCATCCTGCTCCGGCCCAAGCACTGAGAATCGTTCAACGGGGTGAAGGTTTTTATCCACGAATGTCGCGAACGGACGCGAATTCACTTGGCGAAAATTCGCGAAATTCGCGGATCAATTATTCCTTTGGAACCGGCCAGACCCAGTCGCCTTGTTCCAGGTCAAGGGAGCCGCTTTTTTTAAGGGCCACGGTGCCCCCATCGTCCGTTTCATTCCAGCCGACGGAGTAGAGCACAAAACGGCCGTCTTCGGTTCGGCGATAGTGCAGAGGCTGGCCGTTGATAATGTCGTGCGGAACCTTGTCGATGAACTTCGGCGCGAGCGCGTCGAGTGTGCCGGGATAGTCACCATGCGCCAACCGGTACCGCTCCAGTGCGCAGGCCATGCGGGAGAGGTCCACGTTGGCCTGGGCATAGGCGAACTTTCTGACGGCACCGCCGAGAGCCGGAAGTAGCAACCGCTCGAGCACGTTGAAGGGATTAGGATGGTTGGTAATCGAGGCCAACGCGGCATCTGCACGCCGGGCTAAGATCGGAGAAAAGGTGCGCTGTTCCTGATCCGCCAGCGGGACATCCCATTGCACCATGAAGCGCGAGTAGCGTAGCTGGTTTTGGTAGAACCAGCCGCCGGGAATCAGGCGTGTGATTCGACCAGAATCACGTGAATTGTCCGAATCACCAGACAACGCATCTAAATTGCGGGTTCGCCGCAGGTAATCCATGACCCAGGCTGAGAAGGCCTGTTCGCCGCGCATAGCCAGACGGTAATCCGGGAGAAAATCCAGCGTGCTCAACTCCTGATCCAGTGTGCGGAGTTGTTCGTCCGACCATCGGTGATCTGCCACTCCTTCCCACACAGGCTGGAGAGTTATCTGAACCACCGCGATGCGTACAAGCTGCGAAATCAAAATCGGCTCGGTACGGACCGCCTCGGCCAACCGCAGTGACAGGTTCACGTCGTCCAAGGCCTTTTCCGTTTCACCAAGCTGCAGTTCGGCGGAGGCACGCATTTGAAGCACTCTTGCGCAATCCTTGAACTTCGCCAGGTGCGGCAGCAACATCCAAAATGGGTTGTCCGCATCATACTCCAGTGGAAATCGCGAATACGGACGCCGGGCCGCCTGGCGCAATTCCTCGATAACCGGATCGTATTTGCTCAACGCCAGGAGCACGTCGGCGGCGGGTGACCGCGGCTGGGCGGGAATCGCGAATGCATTCGTGAACGTGGCCGCCTTGCGGCAGTAGGCCTGCCAGGCCGCCAGGTCGGTCCTGACCCCCGCCTGCCAACTCCCGAAGGCTGGTGCCTTCAATCCCAGCACCTTGATGTCGATCGGCATCTCCAGACGGTTCACGACATTTGTGTCGGGGGGCCTGACTTGATGTCCGTTCCGATCCAGCCACTTGCTGTAAGTGCTGGCTACAATCGGCGCCATCGCAAAATTCTGGTCGTCGGGAACCGGCGCAGGCGCCAGGCTGACAAGATCGAAGTGCTCTCCTTTCGCCTCCCATTCTCGCCTGAATGTTTCCCACCCCCATTTGCCCCGCAAATCCTCTTCGGCGTAAAAAAGCCCGACCAACGTGGCCAGGCACGCTACACCAAAAAAAATCAGCGGCCATCTCCGACGTTTCTTCGAGATGCTTTTGGGTTGTTCGTTCATCATTTTCCTTGGCCCGGCTCCAGCCATTTTCAGGCCGTCCGGACTTCAGCGTGCCGCTCGCTCCGGGGACGCGGCAAAAACGGCTTCTGGGAACCGGCTTCCAGCGCGGAAGACTGACCGATCAGTTCCGTCAGCAAACGTTCTTGCTGCTGCAACACGGCGATGGCCTGCGGCGAAGGTGGCGCGCTTTCCTGGGAAATGGTCCTCGGCTTGTCCCGCAGAGAAAAGTTGATGCTCAAGATCACGACCCAGACCGCCGCCAGCGCGGCCCAAGCTTGAGGCGAAGGCTGCAAAAGGCTTGAGAGTTGATGGCCGAGGGTGGAGCACAACGCGCGAAAAGGCGCAGCCGCGAATGTGAATTCGCGGTCGGGTGTGGTCCGCCGATTCACATCGCCGGCTACCCGGATGGCTTTTTGGCGGATGGCGTCCAGTTTCTCATTGGCTGGCGCGTGGCGGGTCAACAGAATTTCACGGGGCGTTTTCATTTTTCTCCTCCCACAGGGCTTTCAGAGCCTTCCTGGCGTAATGCAGGCGCGACTTGACGGTGCCGATTCGCGCGCCGGTAGTGTCGGCGATTTCTTCGAGTGAGAATTCCCCGACGAAATGGAGCAGCAGCGCCGAGCGTTGCGGCAGGGGGAGCTGGTTCAGCAGTTGCACAAACCCGGTCTCCTGCTCCTCGCGAATGAGCCAGTCACTCGGATCCTCCGCAAATTCGACCGGCGTATTTGAGAGCTCTTCGAGCGAGGCATTTTCGCGGCTTTGCTGGCGCCAGAGTTGAATGCACTTCTGGTGTGCGATCCCGAAAAGCCAGCTCCCGAACCTGGCGTCGTCGCGCAGGGTTCCGATGTGCCGGACGGCGCCGATGAATGTCTCCTGCACGATATCCAGGCTCGATTGCTCGTCGTGGACCCATTCGAAAACATAAACGTAAAGCGGCAGTTGGTAGCGGCGGAAGAGAACATCCCAGGCCTCCGGTTCTCCGGCCCTGGCCTGCTGCACGGGCAGTTGTTCGCGTTCAGCCACCACCAGCATTTACAACCAGTGGAATGCGAAAGGCGAGAAAAGGTTCACGAGAATTTTTGATTTGCGATTGAAGAGACCGGTCGCGGTGCAGTTTGGTGGGGCGAGCCCCACCTATTGTCTAGCCATCCCAGCATCCAGCCCACGCTGCCCACCAATCGCAAATCAAAAATCAACAATCAAAAATTCCCAAAAAAACTTTCCTTGCCGCCCGGGTCGGATTCCGATTAGGAACAGGCAGTGATCTCGAACGCGATCTTCGGTTCCCTCGCGCTGCTCAGCCTGGCGCTATTGCTCTGGCAATGGGTTGCGGCGCGCCGGTTCCCCTTGCACCGGCGCCAGGACGACACGGCATTCGCGCCCGCCGTGACGTTGCTCAAATCCTTGAAGGGCGCCGATGCTTCGACTGAACGTTGCCTCCGAAGCTGGTTCACCCAGGAATATGACGGAGAGATGCAAATCCTGTTTGGCGTCGCCTCCACCGACGATCCGGCATGTGAGATCGTCCGCGCGCTTATCCGGGAATATCCCTCGCGGAATGCGCAACTGATCGTCTGCGCGGCGTCGTTCGATGCCAATGCGAAGGTCTCGAAACTGGCGGAGCTGGAGGCGCTCGCCCGCCATGAAGTTGTCGTCATCAGCGACGCCGATGTGAGTGCGCCGGCGGATTTTTTGGCTCATGCGGTGGCTCCGTTGCGGGAGCCCGGCGTGGGATTGGTGAGCTGCTTCTATTGTCTGGCCAATCCCTCCACGCTCGCCATGCAGTGGGAGGCGATTGCGATCAACGCCGATTTCTGGAGCCAGGTATTGCAGTCCCAAAGCCTGAAGCCGCTGGATTTCGCATTGGGCGCCGTCATGGTTACCCGGCGCAAACAATTGGCGGAGATCGGGGGATTCAAAGCCCTGGCAGATTGCCTGGCGGACGATTACCAGCTCGGCAATCGCATCGCGCGCAAGGGACATCGCATCGCGCTCTGCCCGGTGGTGGTGGAATGCTGGGACCCGCCGATGTCCTGGCGCGCGGTCTGGAAACATCAACTGCGCTGGGCCCGCACGATCCGCGTCTGTCAGCCTGCGCCCTACTTCTTCAGCATCCTGAGCAACGCGACACTCTGGCCGCTGCTCTGGCTCGTGCTCGCGCCGGCGAAAGGGTCGTTGGCGATTTTTGCCGCCGTGCTGTGTGTGCGGATTTTCGCCACACTGGATTTGCAATCGCGGCTGACGCGGTCGCTGAGGCACGCTCCCTTCCTCTGGCTCGCGCCGTTCAAAGATCTGATGCAAGCCGGGATCTGGCTCTGCGCCTTTGCCGGGAATCGCGTTGAATGGCGCGGCCGGAGGTTTCGCCTGCACCGGAATGGGACGCTCGAGAGAATCTGATGCTCTCTCCGTAACACCTTTTGGCTTTTGCTCGTTCCGTTGAACTGCTACAACCCGCAGCATGGCTTCCAAACTGACAATCGGTTTTCTGGGCGCAGGCAAAATGGCGACGGCTCTGGCAAAGGGCTTCGTCAAAGCGGGGCTCGTCACGCCCAAACAACTCATCGCCAGCGATCCGAGCGAAGCGGCCCGCGCCGCGTTCGCCAGGGAAGTCGGCGCGAAAACAACCGCTG
>JBEKFT010000195.1:0-4557 GCA_050013175.1 Verrucomicrobiota bacterium | reverse complement strand
CGTTCGCGGCGCCCTCTCATTGTGGCGCTCATGCTGGCCCAGGGGGGATTGATGCTGTGGTTCGAGCTGACGCAAGGCCCGCGCCTGGAGGCGGCGCATGATCTGTTTGTGGACAACTTTTCATTGATCATGGCCCTGATCAACGGCGTGGTGGGCGGCGGCATCTGCCTCTACGCGCTCGGCTACATGCGCGAGTACCACGAAGTGGCTCACCGCGATGTTCCGGACCGACGGCCGTTTTTCTTCGCGTTGCTGTTTGTCTTCATGGGGGCGATGTTCGGGCTGGTTTTCGCCAACAACTTGATGTGGCTGTTTCTCTTCTGGGAAATCACCACGCTCTGCTCCTTTCTGCTGATCGGTTACACGCAGACACCCGAGGCGCGCCGGAATGCATTGAGGGCGCTCGTCATGAACCTGGCCGGCGGACTCGCCTTCGCGCTGGCCATCGTGTGGTTCCATGAGAAGGCCGACAGCATCGAGCTGCAGACGCTGATCGCCTCGAAGCAGTCCCTCGCGCTGGTCCCGGCGGCGCTGCTCTGCTTCGCGGGGATCACCAAATCGGCCCAGCTTCCCTTCTCGAGCTGGCTGCTGGGCGCGATGGTGGCGCCCACGCCGGTGTCGGCACTGCTGCACTCCAGCACCATGGTGAAAGCAGGTGTCTATCTCGTGCTCCGCATGGCCCCGGCGGTGACGGGCACGACCGTCGGTCTGATGGTGGCGCTGGTCGGCGGGGTCACGTTCGTGATCGGCTCGATGGCGGCCATCACGACGAGCGAGGCCAAGCGCGTCCTGGCCTGGTCCACGGTCGCCAACCTCGGGCTCATCGTGCTGTGCGGCGGGATCGGGACGGGCGAAGCCGTCTGGGCGGGGATGTTGTTAATCGTGTTTCACGCGGTGGCCAAATGCCTGTTGTTTCTCTGTGTGGGAGTGGTCGAGCACAAGCTGCACAGCCGGGACATCGAGGCGATGTCCGGCCTGGTCGTGAATCTGCCGCGAGTCGCAGTGATGATGCTGGTCGGCATGGCCGGCATGTTCCTGGCGCCCTTCGGCATGCTGATCAGCAAATGGGCCGTGCTCAAAGCCGTGGTGGATGCCTCGCCGCTGTTGTCCGTCTTCATCGTCTTCGGCAGTTCCGCAACGCTGTTCTTCTGGGTGAAATGGATGGGCAAACTGTTGGAAGTGGTGGAACCGCAACGCCGGGTCAAAGGGGACCTGGCGCTCGGAGAATCCATCGCGCTTTACGGCCTGTCCGCAGCGACGTTTCTGGCGTGCCTGTTTTTCCCGCTCATTTCATCCCGCTTCATCGAGCCTTACGTCCTGAGTGTTTACGGCCAGACCGCATCTCTGGGCCAGGGCAATCTCCTCATCATGACCATCATGATGATTTTCGTCCTGCTCTTTCCGCTCAGCTTTGTCTGGTACGGCCGCGGCGTGAAGGTGGTGGACGCCTACCTGGGCGGCGCAAACGTCCGAAGCGGCGTTGGCTTCACCGGTTCAGCCAGCCAGGTGCAGGAAGTGAATCTCCACAATTATTACTTTCGCGGCCTGCTCGACGAGGCCGGGCTCTCCCGCTGCGGCATCATCGGCTGTTCGATTGTGTTGGCGGTGATGGCGGCGGCGGCATTCGTATGATTTCACTCCCATTTCGTTTGCTGATTTATTTGATCGCGGGGCCGGTGGTCGGGGGGCTGCTGGCCGGTTGGGACCGCCGGATCTCCGCGCGCATGCAGTCGCGTCGCGGCCCGCCCATTTTTCAGCCGTTCTATGACGTGCGGAAGCTCTGGCAGAAACAGAGCATCGTCGTCCGCCGTTCGCAGAACTTTTACATCCTGTTCTTCCTGCTGCTGGTAATCTTCACCGGCGCCCTGTTTTTCGCCGGGTCGGATCTGCTGCTGGTGATATTCGCCCTGACGCTCGCGGCCATTTTCTTCGTGCTCGGCGCCTACAAAGCCAGTTCCCCTTACAGCTTCATCGGGGCGGAACGCGAATTGATCCAGATGATGGCGTATGAGCCCATGATCCTGTTGACGGCGATTGGCATGTACATGGTGACGAAAAGCTTTTACGTCCACGATATCGCCAGCCATGCCACGCTGCTGGTGCTGGCGCTGCCGGGGGTTTTCCTCGGATTCCTCTACACCCTGGAAATCAAGTTCCGCAAATCGCCCTTCGACCTGTCCTCGTCGCACCACGCCCATCAGGAACTGGTGCGCGGGATCACCACCGAGTTTTCGGGCCGCGCGCTGGCCCTGGTTGAAATCGCGCATTGGTACGAGAACGTCTTCCTGCTGGGATGGGTCTATCTGTTCTTCGCCTCCTCGCCGCTCCTGGGTGTCGCGGTGTCGCTGCTGGTATTTGTGCTGGTGATACTGACGGACAATGTGTTTGCCCGGCTCAAATGGCAGACGGCTCTCCGGAGCGCCTGGGTTGTGGCCGCGGTGCTGGGCTTTGGAAACATCCTCGTCCTGTCCCTGTTGCGTTAGGAGCGACCATGGCCGGCATCAAACAATCTCCGTGGATCCTCCACTACGACGCTTCGAGCTGCAACGGTTGCGACATCGAAACGCTGGCGTGCCTGACGCCGGTGTTCGATGTCGAGCGCCTGGGCGTGATCAACACCGGCAACCCGAAGCATGCCGACATCTTCCTGGTGACCGGCGCGGTGAACGAGCAGAGCAGGGACGTCATCCGCAACCTCTACCGGCAAATGCCGGAGCCCAAGGTGGTAATCGCCATCGGAGCCTGCGCCGCCACCGGCGGCGTCTTCCGCGAGTGCTACAACATCTCCGGCGGCGTGGACAGCGTCATCCCCGTGGATGTTTTCGTCCCGGGCTGCGCCGCCCGGCCCGAAGCCATCATCGATGGAGTCGTCCAGGCCCTGGCGGTCCTGGAGCAACGGCAACTCGACACGGCCACCGCGGGCGGCAGCGTGGACCAGGTTCTTTACCTGCGCGCCCAGAAGAGCAACGCGCCCCAAATCCTCGCGCTGCAAAAGGCCGCTTACCAGAGCGAAGCCGGAATTTACGGTGATGAGGGTTTCCCGGCGCTGCAGCAGACGCTGGAGGAACTGGAGGATGAATTCGATCGCCGGCCCAACCGCGAGGCCAGTTGCCTGGGCACCCAGGAAACGCGGAAAGATCCTGAGAAAACCCCCAATCACGTCGTTTTCATCAAGGCTGTTGTCAATGGCAGGATCATCGGCGCCGTGCGCGGCTACGCGGTGGACGACACGGCCTACCTGAGCCGCGTCATCGTCCATCCTTATTTCCAGGGCATGGGCATCGGCCGCCGCTTGACGGAGGAGATCGAAACGGCGTTTCCCGGCGTCAAGCGCTTCGAGATCTTCACCGGCCACCGGAACGAACGGAACCTCCGCCAGTTTCGCAAGCTGGGATACCAGGAATTCAAGACCGAGCCGTTCACACCCGCGATCAGGTGGATTTACCTGCAAAAGGAACGTAAATGAACCCCGAACCGATCGAGCTCATCCCCCTCGACACCCTGCTGGACAAGGTCCGGGCCAAACGCGAGGCAGGCTGTCGCCTGGTTCAGGTCAGCGCCACCCGGCTTCCCGACCAGGTCGAGTTGACCTACAGCTTCGATCTCAACGGCCGGCTCGACAGCCTCCGACTGTCGCTGCCCGGCGGCGCGCCGCGCGTGCCGAGCATCAGCGGCATTTACGGCTGCGCGATTCTTTACGAGAACGAAATCCACGATCTGTTCAACGTGCAGGTGGACGGCATGGCGGTGGATTTCAAGGGCAACTTGTACAAGCTGGCGGTCCGGTTCCCGTTCGGCAGCGCCCAGGCGCCCCGCGCCCCGACCGGCGCCGCCAAAGCTGCGACCCCAACCCAATAGATCCCCATGCCACGCACCGTCATCCCCTTCGGCCCGCAACACCCGGTCCTGCCGGAACCGATCCATCTGGACCTGGTCGTCGAGGATGAGAAAGTGGTCGAGGCGCGGCCCTCCATCGGATTCGTCCATCGCGGGCTGGAGAAACTGGCCGAGAAGAAGGATTACGTGGAGTTTGTCTATGTGGCCGAGCGGATTTGCGGCATCTGCAGTTTCATTCATGGACAGACCTATTGCCAGGCGATCGAGACCCTCATGAACGTCCAGGTGCCACCGCGCGCGCTCTACCTGCGGACCGCCTGGGGCGAACTCTCGCGCATCCACAGCCATCTGCTCTGGCTCGGGCTGATGGCGGACGGCATGGGCTTTGAAAGCCTCTTCATGCACTCGTGGCGCGTGCGCGAAAAGGTGCTGAACATCATCGAAGCCACCACCGGCGGCCGCGTCATTTTCGGTTCGTGCAAAATCGGGGGCGTGCGGCGCGACATGGATGCCGAAACCATCCGGAACCTTCTCCAGGAGCTGGACGCAATCGAGAAGGACATGCGCCAGATCACCAAGGTTTTTCTCGACGATAACTCGGTGAAGTCGCGCCTCTGCGGCATCGGCGTTCTCTCGAAGCAGGAGGCCTACGATCTCGGTTGCGTCGGCCCGATGCTGCGGGCCAGCGGTGTGGCGCAGGACATGCGCTCGCTCCGCTAT
>JBEKFT010000194.1:0-4558 GCA_050013175.1 Verrucomicrobiota bacterium | reverse complement strand
ATCTTTCCCTGGAGAACAGCCGCTGAACTGTTCGCTCTCCCGCGCTCCAGCTTTTCCAGGTCGGCCAGGCGCAGTTTGGCGACGGAAAGAGTTTTGGTTTTGAGGCTCCGCCGAATCAACTTGCCCTCTACGCGCATCCGGGCAAAATACGTGTCCGATGGAACGTAGCGGATTAGATTTGAATACGGCGTCTTCTGCCAATCCGATTTGGATTCTGAATCCGGGTCTGAGGTTGTCTGCATCGTGTTCACGCAGACAGTATCATATTTCGGTATCAGATTGTCAAATCAAATCTGTGGCAACATCGTTTTCAGTCTGTATTTATATGGTTCGGGGCGTAGCGTAGCCCGGCTAGCGCGCTTGCTTGGGGTGCAAGAGGTCGTGAGTTCAAATCTCACCGCCCCGACCATTTGTAAAAACTGCGAGGATTTTCCCGGACCGTCACCTCAAGTCTGCGCCAATCCAATCCAAGAGAATGACAAAATACGGTTGGAATCGGAACCGCCTTCTTGGGGATAGTCCGTGTCAGGATGACGGTCGGGTTTGCGCCCGGTTCGGCATCCATCTACTGTGTGACGCAGCTTGTTTGGTGCGTAACCACGGGGCAACCTATTCTCACCTGGTTGCCCCGTCCTCTTTTCAGGGAAGTGGTGCCAGAGGAGGGATTTGAACCCCCGACCAAAGGCTTATGAGTCCTCTGCTCTACCCCTGAGCTACTCTGGCAAAAGCTGATTTTCCTCAATCGATTGAGAGGAAAACGACGCGCTCGCACGATTGGCTCTTCCACACCATAACCCCGGCATCTCATCAAGACAGCCTGAATCGTCTGCGAAGCCCCTCCACCCGCGGGTGAGAACTCGTGTCGCCGTGAATCATCTGCCGTTTATTATGCGTTACCCAAACTCGGTCGCAAGCAGTTTTCGCCGACCGACTGTGCCGGCAGGATCGGGGAGGCTCAATCGGCTTTCCATGAACCGTCACCCGGGGCGGGGACGGCCTCGTCCCCGTGACCCGATTTCCGTCAACTCGTGGACAAGGCTGTCCACGCCCCTTTCTGCCTCGCAGTTCATGGTCCCAATGTGCGCCCATTTTTTTGGGATTCGGGCTTCCCAAATGGGATGAGCAGGGGATGTAAGAACCCGGATCGGCAACTGCTCCGCTGTCAATCTCAGTCGCCCCTGGTCAATGTCCAGGTGTCGTCGGGGTCGTAGGAAGTCATCGCGCCGGCGATTCTGGAAGTTCGCGGCCCGAGGTTTTTCTGACAGACCTTGTCTTGCTGGTTGACGATGAAGGTCATCACGCCGGTGTTTCCCCATTCGGCGGGCCACGCCACCAGGGCGAAGCCGGCAATCATGCGTCCATTGATCACATAATTGTATTTGCCCCCGGGCGCATGCCTGCCCTGTCGCGTCAGGATCTTGAAATAATAGCCGTGGTAAGGGGCCTGCTCTTCCGTCATGATTTTTGTCGCGTGCCGATATCCTTCGCCCCGGGCCTGGGCGATCAGCGGACCCAGCGGACTGAGTTCGTCGCCGGTCTTCTGGGACCAATACAAGCCGTCGTGCGTGCCCGGCGTGCTGCGAATCAACTGGGCGTATTGAAGGACTCCGTCGCCGTTGCGATCCTTGGAAGCGTATTCACGCTGGGCGCTGACGCAGGCATGGCAGACGGCGATCGTGTCGAGTTCGTTCATTCCGATGCGGCGGTTGAGGATTTCCTCCATTCCGGCGGCGGTGTCGAAGAACCATTGGCCGTCCTGCTTGACGAGCGGGATGGGAAACGGCCAGCCATCCTGGCCGATCTGCAGAGTGATCCTGGAATCCGACCCGGGAACGAGTTGGACCCGCTGCGTCAGCCGCTCCACGAAGGCCTGAAACTCGGCGGTGGCCTGCACGACATCGGGCGATACCAAATCGTGTGCAGCCGGTCCGAAGATCGCGTGCATTTCATTGGTATCCCTGGCCTTGGCCGCGGCGGTCAGCGCGTTCACGGCTTCATCCGGCGTGGCGAACCGTTGCTCGCCGGCGGCAAACAGGCGTTGGGAGGGGAGCAGGAACAGGACAGCCAGGGCGAGGATCGGCGCAAGGGCACGGGACCTGGACACGAATGGGGAAGCGCAGGGGTTCATGGGCAGTCTTTTGGGTGAGAAATGCATCCGGGGTTCAAAACTCAGCGGGTTTTGTTGGAAGACGAGCCCGGCGAGGCGGCGCGCGGAGCGGCGGGCGCCGGGCGGTTCATTGTTTGGCGGCTCTGAACACCGCGGCTGCTCGCTGCCCGGGTTTCGCGGGTGCTCTGCGCGCCGATCAGCGCGCCGTTGGATGGCGGCGGCCGCGTCACCGCCTCAGCAGCCGTCTTGTCCTGGTGATGGGGAACTTCGATCTGCCGGCCTCCGTTGGGTCCGGGCGCGGAGTTGTTGTGGATGACCATCGGCTTCTGGGGTTCGGCCGGCCCGGCTGCAGCGCGGGGTGAGGCGGTATAGACCGCATGAGTTCCGCGCGGATTCCAGCCGCGGTCCTCGCCGCTTGCGGCCGCGGTGGGCGGATGTCCTGCGGGCCGCCAGACGGTGGCGCTATTGGCGACTGTCCGCGGCCTTTGGCTGGGAGGCTGTTTCCACCAGCCGTTCGGACGCGGGTGATCGTGGTTCCAAATGAGAATGTTGTGGTCGTGCCAGTCGAAATCATGGTCCAGCCAGGCGCCTGTTCTCATTCCCGCTCCAAAGGAGACGAAGCGCCCGCCGTACGGGCGTTGGAAAAACACCAGGTCGGGCTGATAGACGGGCACAAAGAGCATGTCCGGATCGTCCGGCACAATTTCGATGGTTCCGTCGTCGTCCACGACATCCTCCTCCTGGGAAGATTGAAGGTTGCCGAGAGCCTGAGCTTGCGCGCGGAGGTCCTGGATCGAGTTCATCACGTCCTGCGGCTGGCTGAGGAAGGCCTGTCCCAAATCCGTCGTCCAGGCGAGGTTATCATTCATCATTTTCAGCACGTCGGGATATCTTGCAAGGGCCTTGACACTGGAGTCCCAGGGTTGCTGATCGATCCAGTTGAGATCTCCGCCGCCGCTCACGTAGCGGTAGGCGAGGACGACTTCAGCCGGCAGCGTGGCGGCGGGCAGTATTTGAGCGATCAAGGGATCGGGGTAGAGGGCGATCGGGCCGAGCAACTGGTCGAGTTCGGGGGGGGATTGGGGTGCAACCTCGGGCGAGGGTGGTGAAACCGGGAACTGGGCGGCCAGCGGCATGGCCGCGCCGAGGAATGCCGCAAGCGTGGTTGCGAAAATGATGGCTCGTTTCATTTTGAATTGCCTTCCACGGTCTGCCGGAAACTGCATTTTCGTGATCCCACAAGAACTCATAATCGTTGCATACTGTCAACCCGGACCTGGCAACTCAAGCCTTCTTGACACCGGGGCAGGGTCGCAAGACCATGCCCTCCAGTTCCCAGTTCAAAATGCGATGAAGGATTTTCTTGCCGTGAGAAGCCATTCATGAAAATCTTCCCGCCTCCACAACCGATATGAGATCGAACTGCGCTCTGATCGTCATGCTGCTGCTCGCCCGGGCTGCGGCGGCGGATTTCGGGATCAGCGGGTTGACGTCCGATGGGCAACTATCCTGGACCCACAGCCTCTATGGCGTGCGGGGTGTCTGGATTCCGCCCTGCGGCGGATATTTTCCGGCCACGGATTACGGGTGCCAGTTTCTCTACGTGGATGGACTGGGCGTCATTCATGTTCTGGTGAACGGCTCAAACAACGCTCACGGCGGCGATGGGCAATGGTTCTATTCGCCCGGAATCAAGTTCAGCCAGCTCCGGTCCTTCAGCATGGATAACGGGGGAACATCCTGATCGTCGAGAATGATGTCGGTTATATGCGTCGGATCGGGTTCCAACGCCTGTGGCCGTGAGAGCAAGACAAGAACAACAGAAGGATCCAGCATGAAAACGAGAAACGGTCAAACCAACCTGGAGCGGGCAGGGGAAGCCGGCAGTCGATCGCGCTTTGATTCATGCCAGGCGCGCAGGAGGACACGGGCGCGCATCGGGGGCATGAGCCGGACGGTGGGTATTTTGTTTGCTGCAGTCGCCGGCTGCGCGGCATTGGCTTTCGACCCGGTCAGCGCCCTGGCAGACGGGACGAATCAGGAATTGCGGCAGGGTCCGGCGGCCATGGGGGATTGGACGACGGATGCGCCCGGGGTTCGCCGTCTCATAACGGTGGGCGACATGCCGCCGCCCTACGATACGAAGTCGAGTGATAACGGTCCGCGACTCGTTCCGCGTCCGGCGGGGGCGTGGCCGAAAGTGCCGGCGGGGTTTGCCGTGGATCTGTTGGCCGAAGGGCTGGAGAATCCCCGGAAAATCGTCACGGCTCCGAATGGAGATTTGTTTGTCGCCGAGAGCGGTCCCGGCCGGGTGAAAGTGCTCCGACCGGGTGCGGATGGCAAAGTGGCGAGGATCTCGGTGTTTGCCGCCGGCCTTCGGCAGCCCTTTGGCATTGCGTTTTACCCGCCAGGTCCGAATCCGAAATACGTTTATGTTGCCGACACGGATGC
>JBEKFT010000193.1:0-4564 GCA_050013175.1 Verrucomicrobiota bacterium | reverse complement strand
AGCTCGGAGCTGCCGGGCCCGAAATCCTGGTATCTGATCTCCTCGCCCTTGCCGCCGAACGCCGAGCCGAGCAGGGAGAACGGAGACGTCGCAACCTTGGTGAGCAGATTGACTACGGCGCGAACAACCACTTTGTGCAGCCTGAACTGCGGGTCGTCCAGACTGCCCTCGATCGGCACGTCGAGTTCGATTTTGCCGCTTCGATCCTTCAGAATGGCCACGGCCAAACGCACGGGAAGTTTCGTGGCGTCCGGGCTGTCCACCTTGTCGCCAAACGTGAATTGGTCGAGCGTGATCAGGTTTTCGGATTTTAGATTGCGCCCGCACAGATGATACGCGAGCGTCAAATCGAGCTTTCCCTTGGCAATGCGGTATCCGGCGAATTCTCCCGAATACGGACTGGTCGGAGTCAGGTCAACGTCATTGACCGCAATTCTCAATTCGTTCGTCATGCGCTCGCTGAACGGATTGATGGTGCCGGTGATTTCGACCGGGCCGACGTTGTCCACTTTCGCATGAAGATTCACGTCCGCATGGCGAAGTTCCTCGGATGAAAGTCCGGCGATGACGCCGCCGGCCTGTTGGATCGCCAGGTTTACGTTGGGCGTCACCGATCGGTCGGTGAACCGCACCTCCGCGTTGGAGACGACGATGGTCGCGATGGAAATGTTCGGCAATGGGGCGGCGGCGGCTCCGGTCGCCGGCGGCGGAGTGCCGCCACCGCGCGCCTCGCGGGGAGGTGTGTTGGTGTCGCCGGTCTGCGACATCGCCGCGAGCAGATTGATCGTGTGGTTGGTCTCGATCAGGAGACGCGCGTAGGCGTCGTCCACGGACACTTGCCGTATCGCAACCGCCGGCGGATTCAGATTGGCATCAATGCCCGACACCCGGACGGATCCCCACTTCAACAGGTCCTCGCCCAGGACGCCGTCCACGGTAGAGAAATCATCGAGGCGCACGTCGCCATGGAAGGTGACCGTGGGCAGTTCCGCGGGGGTGGTTCGCACGCGAATGTCTCCGTCCATCCCGAACTTGCTCCCCAGAATGAACACGTTGAGCCTGGATTCCAGGTAGGGATCCAGCGGACGCAGTTCGAGACCATCCAGTGCCAGGTGGACGTCCGCGGTCGGCGGCAGGAACGAGGCTGAAACATCGGCTTTGACCGAGCCGTTGGTGTTCCAACGCAGGGAAAGCGACGCGGTCAGATTGGCGCCCGGGACGTTGGAAATGTTCTTTGCCGTCATCGTGATGTTGTCGAGATTGAGCCTGACAGGCCGCGTGTTGGCGTCATCGGACAGGTTCACAGCGCAATCCCGCACGTTCACGTCATGCACTGTCGCGGTCCAGGCGTTGGTGCTGTTGAGCAGCACGGCGACGGCATTGGTGACGGAACGCAGCAGCAGCAGAATGCCGCCGGAAGCCGTTGTGTCGGCCGTTGGCTTGGAAAGTTCCACGATGTTGATCGCCTCGCTCTTGTCACGTCGGAGAACCAGTTTCGCACCGGCGAGGGAAACCAAACCGATCTCGGCGCGGCGCGCGGTCACGTCCAGGCTCGCTCCCGTGACCGAGAATTCGGGCAACTCGACGATGTCCGTGCTGCCCCCCGGCTCGGCCAGTCTGAAAGAGCGGAGCGAATACGAGGCGTTGGTGACGGCCAGAACCCGATTGGACTGACTCCACTCGAATTTGTAGCTGGAGCGCAGATCCACCTGCCCATCCCTGATCTCAAACCGGACGAGATCCTGGTAAAGCGCCGCGTACTTGTTCAACGACAAGTCCGTGAGCGAGAGCTCGCCTTCCGATCGAAGCGGATTGAGGTAGAAATAGCCGCTCCACGCGAACTTCTCGCCCGCGTCGGTCGTGCCGGAAAACGAATACGGGTTCCTGTTGTCGGGATCGGTCCGGAAATGATCGAGCGTCACATCCAGGGGACCCAACACCCGCTTGAAGGGCGTCCGCGGCGTCAGATCGGTGAGCGACGCGGTCGCGCCCGCGATGCGCAGGCGGTCGATGCGCAGCGCAAGCGGTTTGGACGGTTTTTTCGGCGGAGCTTGGATGGAAAACTTCGTGATCAGGTCGGAAAAATTCAGCGTGGAATCCTTGTTCATCTGCACCCGCACGAACGGACGCGTCGAGCTGACCTCTTTGAACACCCAGGGATGCCCGAGGAAGGAGGCGAGCTGGAAGTTGACGTAAACCTCGTCCCACGAAACAAACGGCTGGCCGTCCTTGTCCTTGATCAGCAGGTTCCGAATGGTGGCGGAGAGCACAAACGGATTGAGTTTCACCTTCCCGATCGAGACCTCGCGGTCCAGTTGCTTCGAAAGCTGCTTCACAGCCACCGCGCGGAGAATCGGCGGGAGGATGAAAAAGCCGACGACCGTGTAAACCAGCAGAAGAATTGCGATTCGCCGCGCGGTTTTGCGTCGTTTCTGAGGAACCCCGTGCAGGTTTGGTGTCAGCATATCATTTCCGTGGCGGATTCCGCGGCCCACCGCAAAAACATCATTCGCACTGGGCCTTGTGCCGCAGGGCGTGATCCACCAGGACAAGCGCCGTCATTGCCTCCACCATCGGCACCGCCCGCGGCAGAACGCACGGATCGTGGCGGCCCCGCCCCTTCAGAGTCGTATTCTTCAGGGTCACGTCAACGGTGTTCTGTTCGTGCATCACCGTGGCAACAGGCTTGAACGCCACGCGAAAGTAAATCGTCTGGCCGTTGGAGATGCCGCCTTGAATTCCGCCCGAACGATTCGTCGTGGTGAACACTTTCCCGGCCCGGGCTCGGAACGGGTCGTTATGCTCCCTGCCGGTCAGCAGGATTCCGGCAAAACCGGATCCAATGTCAAATCCCTTGGACGCCGGCAAACTCAACATCGCCTTGGCCAGGTCCGCTTCCAGCCGGTCGAACACCGGCTCGCCCCAGCCCGCCGGAACTCCGCGAGCCACCCCCTCGATGATGCCGCCGACGGTGTCGCCGGCGCCCCGCATTTTCTCAATGAGCCGGATCATTCTGCCGGCCGCGACCCGGTCCGGGCATCGGACGATGTTCGATTCGATGTCGGCAAACCGCACCTTCCCGGGATCGATCGCGGCGCTGATTCTCTGGACTTGTTTGACGTAGGCCAGGATTTCGACGCCGTAACGTTCGCGCAGAAGCTTCTTGGCGATGGCGCCGGCGGCGACGCGGCCGATGGTTTCCCGGGCGCTGCTGCGCCCGCCGCCCTGCCAGTTGCGGATGCCGAATTTCGCCAGGTAAGTGTAATCGGCGTGCGAAGGACGGAACTTCGTGGCCATTTCGGAGTAGGCATCGGGCCGGGCATCTTCATTCTTGACCCACAGGCTGATGGGTGTTCCGAGGGTCTTTCCACCAAACGTCCCCGAAAGGATCTGCACACAGTCCGCCTCCTTGCGTGGCGAGACGATCCTGGATTGGCCGGGCCGGCGCCGGTCCAGGTCCGGCTGGATGTCCGATTCGGTCAGTTTCAGCCGTGGCGGACAGCCATCCACGACCACGCCCACGCCGCCGCCGTGGGATTCGCCCCAGGTGGTCGCGCGGAACAGATGCCCAAAGGTGTTTGCCATGGGACGAGTATGGGAAAAAGCTCCTGCGGGTCAAACCTCTAAGAATTGGCAAGCGTAAGTCGTGCCAAGAATAACTTGTGGTTTGTCAAACCTCGTCTATGATATTCCGCAGTCATGGCACAGGGTTTACAATTGTCGCAGCGGTTGACGCAATCGCTGGTTCTGGCTCCTCAGCTCCAGCAGTCACTGGCTTTGCTCCAGGCGCCCACCCTGGAACTCAAGGCCCTGGTGGAGCAGGAATTACAGCAGAATCCAGTTCTGGAGGAAGCCCCGGCAGCCGAACCCGAACTGCAGGACGCTGAAAGCCGTGACGACGAGACGCCCTCCGGCGATGCCGTCGATCCCGCCGAGCCGCCGGCCGATCTGGCGTTTGATCCAGCCACCGAGAAGCAAGCGGACGCGCCTGCGGATGATTTTCAAGCCGAATTCGAGCGCCTGGCCCAGCTCGATCAGGAATGGCGCGATCATTTTGCCCAAACGAACCCTCCAGTCCGCCGCTCAGCCGAGGATGAGGAAAAGCGGCAGTTCATGTTCGATTCACTCGTGGCGGCGATTTCGCTGCAGGAAACCCTGCTGGAACAGGTCCGCGAGTCCCACCTTCCGGAGGAGCAATGGTCGATCGCCGAAATGATCATCGGCAACATCGATGATTACGGCTATCTGAAGGCCACCGCCGAAGAGCTTTCATCCAGCACCGGTCTGCCTCCGGAGCAGATTATCGAGGTGCTGAAAACCATCCAGACCTTCGATCCCGCGGGAGTCGGTGCGCGCAACCTGCAGGAATGCCTGCTCCTGCAACTGGAACGCACCGGCCAGCAGGAGACGCTCGAATACCGCATCGTCAAGGATTTCATGGAGGCGCTGGGCAAACGGCGCATCCCGGAAATCGCCCGCGGCACGGCTTGCGAAGTCGATCAGGTCCAGGAGGCACTGCAGCGCATCGCCCGATTGGAACCGCGGCCGGGCCGTGCTTTTCTCC
>JBEKFT010000192.1:0-4585 GCA_050013175.1 Verrucomicrobiota bacterium | reverse complement strand
GGAGCTTTCGCGGGGACGCGCCCTTCGAGCATTGGCTCATGCGGCTGGCCGTCCGCACCTGCTACGATTTCCTGCGCAACCATCGGCGGAACCGGGAGGATGCCTTCTCGGAGCTGGGCGAGTCGGCGGAGGAGTGGCTGGACCGCCTCGTCAGCCAACCCGCAGGCGGGGACGAGCGGGCCGATGCGGCGCGCCAGTTGATCGCGCGCGTCCTGGAGACGCTTTCGCCGCCGGCGCGGCTGGTGATCACGCTCCTGGAAATCGAGGATCGTTCGGTGAAAGAGATCTCGAAGCTGACCGGCTGGTCCGTGCCGTTGGTCAAAGTGCGCGCATTTCGCGCGCGCCGGGAAATGCGCGAAAGACTGGCCAGGATCGCCAAAGACAAATACCTGTAACCCGAAACCCCGCAAATCCGTCTGATGTATCGCCGGTCGCATGAATTTGAATGGCTTACACAAGGAACTGATCGGCGCCGCCCGCTCCCAACTCCCGGGAGATCGCGTCCCGCCTGCCTTTGAGAAGCGGGTGATGGCGCTGCTGCGGGAACCGCCGGCGCCGGATTACCAGGAATGGTGGGCGCGCGGGCTGTGGCGGGCCGCCCTGGCCTGCCTGGCGTTCATGCTGCTGCTGGGGGCACTGGTCCTCGCGACGCCTCCCCGCAATTCTCCCTCAAATGATTTGTCCCAGGATTTCGAAAACACAATGCTCGCTTCGATGAATCAAGACACCGATTCGACATCCACCTGGTGAACATCTGGAAAGTCATCCTGGCTACGCTGGTCATTTTTGGAACGGGTGTCATTACCGGCGGCCTGCTGGTCGGCTACTCGGACCGGGCTTGGCGCCGGCCGCCCCCCGAGCCGGCCCTCACCGAGGGTCCACCCCCGATGGCAGCGGCGCCGTCCGCCGGTGCTGCCCGCGAAAACCGCCAGCCCGGTCTGCTGCCTCCTTCCCTCCGCAGGGACTTTGTGGAACGGCTCGATCGCGAATTGAATCTCAGCGCAGAACAACGTGAGGAGATCAGGAGGATTGTCAACGAGGGGCAGCAGCGGACCCGGGAGATCTGGCGCCTCGAATGGATTGCGACCCGGCAAAGGATCCGCGCCCAACTGACCCCCGGCCAGCGAATCCACTTCGAACAATTGCTCAAACCGCAACCTCGCGACGCGCGACGAATCCTCGCGGGCGACCGCCCCTCAACCAATTCGCCCGAGCCTGATACTGTCCCTGCGCCTGCTCCGGCCCCTCCGCCATCGTCCGACGACGCAAGCCCGTCCCCGTAGGAGTTTTTTCTGGCCGACCGCGCCAAGGGTGGTTAATGCTGGGCACAGGGACCAACAGGGAACTTGGGCGATGGCAAATGGCAAATGGCAAATGGCAAAGGTGGGCGGCGATGGCAGATGGCAGATGGCCAAGGCTGGTTCCAATGGCAAAGAGGGCTTTGTTTCCACATTCAAAAAACCAACAACAAGCAGCAAAACCCGAAAGGGAATCCCATGGCCAAATACCAGCACTTCGAGGAATTGCCCGTGTGGCAGGAAGCGGCGCGGCTTTACAATGCCGTGCTCGATCTTTTAGAGGAGCCAAACGCGCCGCTCTCGCCCGGCTTTCGCAACCAACTCGACCGCGCCGCCCTTTCCGTGTCGAACAACGTCGCCGAGGGTTTTGAACGTTCAACCACCAACGAACTGCTCTCATTCATTGCGATCGCTCGCGGGTCGGCGGGCGAGGTGCGTTCGATGATGGCGGTGGTGAAGGATCGGCCCAGGCTCGAGCGCCATCTGGCGGCGCTGCAAGCCATACGCTCGCTGGCGGAGTCCTGCGCGCGTCAGCTCACAGGGTGGGCCGGCGCGGTGGACAAGTTGCCTTTCGAGGGGCGTCGCCATTTGCCGCATAAAGAACGGCAATCGCGCGAGGCAGGGGAGAAGGCCAGGGATTTTCGACTGAACTTTCTGCGCGACCTCAAGTCGGGCCACCCGCTCTACACGTCGCCGGAAGCCCGAGCAGCAAGAGGAGAGGCGCCGGAATAGCTGATGGCCATTGGCCATCTGCCATCCGCCTGCGGGTCGGGCAACACTCAGGATGCGGGCCTCAGTTTCCAGTTCCGGAGCCGCAACGCGTTTCCGATCACGACCAGATCCGAGAAGCCCATGGCGGCTGCGCATAGAATCGGACTCATGAACCCCAGAGCCGCGAGCGGGACCCCGACGGCATTGTAGAAGAAGGCCCAGAACAGATTCTGCTTGATCGTCCTCAAGGCCGCCCGCGCCAGCCCAAGACTTTCCGGGACGGATTCGAGTTCTGAATTCAGCAGAATGATGTCCGCCGCTTCCCGCGCAATGTCGCTCGCGCGGCTCACGGCGATTCCCAAATCAGCCTGTTCGAGCGCCGGGGCGTCATTGATTCCGTCTCCCACGAACGCCACGCGATGGCCCTGCCGTTGAAGCATTTTTACGAACCCGGCCTTCTGTTCCGGAAGCACATCGGCAAGGGTGTTTTCCGGTCGAATGCCGGTCTGCCTGGCGATGCCGGCTGCGGTTAGGGCATTGTCGCCTGTGACGAGGTAGGTCTCGAGTTTCTGCCCGTGCAATTGCCGGATCACCCCGGCAGCGCCCGGCTTGAGTTCGTCTTTCACCGCGAACAGGCCCAGTAATGAATTCTCGATCGCAAGACCCACGAGGGTCGCCCCCTGTGCGGACCACTCGGCGATAAACGCTTCGCCGCCGGCAAAGTCCACGCGCAATTCGCGCAGCCATTTCAGCGAACCCAGGCGCGCACTCTGCCATCGGCCATCCGCGAGCCGGCATTCTGCCTGCACGCCAGCGCCGGGAATCTCCTGCCACTCGCGGGTGTCCATTTCACCGGGATCGGCGCCGGAAATCGCCCGACTGATCGGATGGCTCGAGTGTTTGGAGAGGGCGGCGGCGAGGGGCAAGGCCGGGTTCCCGCCTGCGGCTGTGCCCGCCGGCGACTGCCAGGTCTTTGCCAGGCTCGGTTTGCCGGCGGTTAACGTTCCCGTCTTGTCAAAAACAACCGCGGTGATGCGACCGGCCTTTTCCAGGGCCATGCCGTCGCGGATCAAAATGCCGCGTTGGGCGCCGGCATTGGAAGCGGCCATGATGGCCGCCGGAGTGGCCAGGCCCATGGCGCAAGGACAAGCCACAATCAAAACCGCCGCCGCCGTGACCGCCGCGGCCGCCAGCGCCGTCATCGGCGTGTGCGCGGGCCAAAGAAACGGCGCGAGCCAGTCGTGAACGTGCCTCGCGGAGTCCGGCGCCAGCCCCCACCACAGTCCGGCGAAAGCCGCAATGGCCACCACGACCGGCACAAACACGCTGCTGACACGATCGCCCAGGCGCTGGATGTCCGCACGGCTGGTCTGGGCGCGCTGGACTGCGGCGATAATCTGGGACAGCGCGGTTTCCTCTCCCGTGGCGGTCACGCGCATCCGCAAGCGGCCGTTCAGGTTCACCGTTCCGGCATAGAGCCGGCTGCCCGCCGTCTTGTCCACCGGCGCCGATTCGCCGGTGAGCATCGATTCGTCGATGGCGGAATCCCCCTCGATGACGTCGCCGTCGGTGGGAACGCGGTCGCCGGGGCGCAAGGCAATCGTGTCGCCGATCTGCAATTCGGCCACGGGCACCTCGGTTTCAGTGCCGGCGGCATTCCGGCGCCGCGCGGTGGCCGGCGCGAGGTTCAGCAGGGCGCGAAGCGCGCGGGAGGCGCGCGCGGTGACGCGGGATTCCAGCCAATGCCCGACGCTGATGAGGGTGATGATCGAGGCGGACTCCATGAAATACACATGGCCGCCGAGGCCGCCGAGCAGCGCCCAAACGCTATAGACGAAGGCGGTGGTCGAACCGAGCGCGACCAGGGTGTCCATGTTGGAGTTTCCGGCCTTGAGTTGGTTCCAGGCGCCGCGGTAGAACGGGGTGCCGGCGACGGCCTGGACGACACCCGCCAGCGCGAAGGAACACCACTGGAACCACGGGGTCATGCCGAGCCTGAAGGCCCATTCGCCAATCATCAAGGGCAGGGTGCTGAGCACGCCGATCCACAAGTTCAGCTCCCAGCCTTGCAGCCGGGTTTCGCCGTGCTCGTGCTCGCCGGCTTCGACCACCTTCGCGCCGTAACCCTCCGCTTCAATCGCCCGGATCACGGCCGGAATGTTTTGAGGCGCCTCTGCCGACCACCGCACCAGAGCCTGGTGGGATTCGAGACTGACTATTGCGCTCTGGACTCCGGCGACGCTTTGGATCGCCCCGGTGACATGCCGGGCGCAATTGGAACAGGTCATGCCCGAGACGGACAATTCGGTCAGGGCCTGGGTTGCAGGCCGTTCGGTGCGCCTCTCGTTCAAGTCCGATGTGGGTTCCGCTGGCATCGCTGGATACCAGCATACACCAGTGAAGCACGGAATCCAGCCGCGGGGCTGTTCTGAACCGGCGCATCCGGACACTGCCCCCGGCGCGCGGCCTTCAGCCAACGATGTAGTTGGAATTGGGGAGCACACGCGCCCTCGCGTGTTCCGACCGGCGCCTCGCCGGTCGGAGGAGGGCGCAACACAATCACTAAACGGTGGCTG
>JBEKFT010000191.1:0-4594 GCA_050013175.1 Verrucomicrobiota bacterium | reverse complement strand
GAAGCCTTGCGCGTCTTTGAATTCGCAGTTGGCCTGGACGCGGACGGGGTGGTTTTCGCGGTTCCGGAGGTGCACGACCACCTGCAGCCGGTTGTCGGGCAGGCGTGTTTCCTGGATGCCGGGGCAGGTGACGGCGTCCTGCGCGCGCTGATCCAGCAGCACGAGCGCGGTGTGGTTTTCCAGGTCGTTGACCGTCACGTTCACCGGCAGGTAAGCCCCGTGGTCGGCCGGTCCGGTTTGGCAACCGGTCAGCAGGGCGAAGCAAGTCGAGGCAACCAGAGCAGACAGGATTCTTTTCATACAGTTTGCGGGGTTAAGGATTTGTCGCTGACGAACACGACTTTGTCCTTCCCATCGGAAGGAACGTCGAGGGTGATGGTTTTGGTCAGATGCGGCAATAGATTGCCGTATTGATCGAAGAATTCGACTGTGGCCGTGTGCGGTCCGGCCGGCAGCGACAGGCTCGCGAAGCTCAGATAGCGGGGAAGGTTGTCCCACGCCCGGATATCTGCGGCGGCCGTGGTGCTGGCGGAAACGATTTTGCTGACCACGCCGGCGGCGATCAGGCCAAGCCCAACTTCCTGGGACGTGCGGTCCCGCTGACTGGCGGCAATGGCGCCTGCGATGATCCCGACGTTTCCGGCGACGTCGGTGGACGTCTTGAAGACGGCCTTGTTCGCCAGGATGTGGTCCATCACGCGGCCGCCGCGGGTGGTCGCCTGAAAATACAAATCGTCGTAAGGCGCCGCGTGGGCAATCTGCCCGTCCACGCTGATTTCGGCCGAGTACACCGGCGAGGACGGAACGCCGAAGCGCAGTTCCTCCCGGTATTCGCCGGAGGCATACTTGAATGGGCCGCGGCTGCAATCGACGAAGAACAACACGTTCGCCTTTGGATCCGGGGACGGCGGCTTCGCTAGGCGCGCCTCGGTTTCGACCCGCTTCAAGGCATCCGAGGCGTCGCCGCCGAGCTTCAGGGTGGCGAGCCCGTCCAGATAATCGAGGATGGCATAATCGGCGGAGTACTCGTGGTTCTCGGCATCGGCATCCTGGATTTCCGCGCTGCGGAAGCAGGCGCGCGCGTTGTCCGGCTCGCCGTCCATCCAGTAAAGAATGCCGCGATAATAATAGGCCATCACCCGTTCATACGGTTCGCCGATGAACGTCTTCACGGATTCGGGGTGGAAATAGCTGCGGGCCAGCTTCGCCCCTTTGTCGGTCGAAATGCCGCCGGCCGTGGCCAGGGCGTCGTCGAGCAATTGCCGGGCGTAAGTGAACTGGCCGCGGTTCATCGCGGCCGCGGCGGTCCGGTATTGCCAAAGCACCCGGTCCTGAGGCGGTCCCTTGGTGATCATCATCGGCCCGTCCACCATGATGTTGCCCGTCAACGGGATCACGGTCGTCCGCGTGACGCACCCGGAGGTGATCACAAGGGCGGCGAGAACCGCGGCTTTGGAAATACGTCTTAAATCCATGGGAATTGCAACAACACCCGAATTCCTTCGGCATCGACCGTCTAGCTCTAGCGGTACGCCGCGTCTTCGAGCCCCTGTTTTTTGATCTCAGCCGAGTCCTCCCAGATGATGTCGCTGGTGCGCGCGTCGATCAGTTGAAAGCTGTAAAGCACATAGTCGCTCGTGCCGGCCCCCGTGCGCGTGGTCAGCCCGTCCAGTTTGCCGGTCAGGAAAAAGTCCGCGCCCTTGAACTCGACCACGTTCGGGTCGGAACTCGACGTGACCTGGCCGGATTGCTTGAGCTGGCGCTCGTGTTCGAGGGCGGCCATGCGTTCGCGCGCGAGGAAAATGACCTTGCCCTGCGACTTGCTGTTCAACTGGACCCGGATGCGGTCCAGAAAGATATCCTTGTTGATCGGAAAACGCGTGTTGTTCATCACCGGATCCAGCACGATCCTCGGCACGCCCTGCGCGTTGGTCACCTGTGGAATCCCCAGAATGCTGCGCGCCATCTTGTCCGTCACCATCACGAGATCCTGCGACTCGATCCCCGTGCCGGCGACGAAGCCCTGTTCATCCGGTCGCATCTGGGTGACAGCGACGCCCGAGGGGTTCTTGACACCGGAAGAAGCGCAGCCCGAAGCGAGCGCGGCGATGGCGAGCGCGGCGATGGAAAGGCGGTAGTTCGTCATAATCGTGAGTTTCAAGGTTCGAATATTGGGTTTCGGAGTTTATTACCGGCCGAACAGACTGTTGGCGCTGCTCATCGAACCGGTGCTGCGGAAGGCGGACGTCGTGGCGGGATCGCTTCGCAGTTGCGGCGCGGCGGCAGCCGTTGGCGCATCGCCCACCGTCGGCGCGTTCGGGATGGTGGCCGATCGCACATACGAAACCGGCGGCGCTGCATAATAAGCCCGCTCATTCACCCGGGCGTCGTGCTCGGCCAGGCTTCCAAGCAGCAGGCCCGCAGCCGCGCCGATGCCCGCCCCCTCCCAGCCTTGATGATGGATGCTGTTGCCGATCAACCCGCCCGTCAGCGCGCCCAGCAGGGTGCCGTCCACGGCGTAGTTCGGCCGCGTGTAGGCATAGCCATAACCGTAGGCAGGAGAATAATCATAGCTGTAGGCGGGATAAGAGTAATACCCGGGCCACACATAGCCGTAGCCGGGATAGGCTCCGTAGTAGAATGACAGTGCCGGAGCGTAACCCCAGCCCCAGCCGTGATATCCCCAACCACGGTATCCCCAGCCGCCATGGCCAAATGAACCGTGGCCGCCGGCCTGGGCGCTCAAACTTCCGATCGCGAGCATTAGTGTGAAAACAAGCTTTTTCATAAGCCAACCATCATTTGGACGCTTCAGGGTCGCGTTTATTCGGCAGATTCATCTTACCACCGATGGCAAGCGCCACAAGATATTGATTTGTGAGCGCGGAAACAGTTCAATCTTCAACATGCTCGCCAAACGAGTCATTCCCTGCCTGGACGTGCACGCCGGCCAGGTCACGCGCGGCGTCCGGTTCGGCAAAGCCGAAGCGGGCGAGCTGCGCAACGTGGGCGACCCCGTCGAACTGGCGCTGCGCTACAACGAACAGGGCGCCGATGAAATGGTTTTCTTCGACATCACCGCCAGTGCGCACGGGCGTGCGACGATGGTGGACGTGATCGAGCGCGCCGCCGACCAATGCTTCATGCCGCTGACCGTCGGCGGCGGCTTGCGGTCGGTCGAGGACATGCACTCGATGCTCCGCGCCGGCGCGGACAAAATCAGCATCAACTCGTCGGCGCTGGCCAATCCCGATCTGATCCGGGCCGGGGCGGAAAAATTCGGCAGCCAGTGCATCGTGGTGTCGATCGACGCGAAAAAGGTCGCGCCCGACAGGTGGGCGGTTTTTTCGCACGGCGGGCGCAGGGCGACCGGGCTGGAGGCGGTCGAATGGGCGCGGCGCGCGGTGTCGCTTGGCGCGGGCGAGATTGTGCTGAACAGCATTGATGCGGACGGCACGAAAGCCGGGTTTGACCTGGTCATCACGCGGCGAATCAGCGAGGCGGTGGGCGTGCCGGTGGTCGCGAGCGGCGGCGCGGGCACACTGGAGCACATGGCGGCCGTGCTGCTCGAAGGCGGGGCGGACGCCGTCCTGGCGGCGAGCATTTTTCACTTCGGCGAATTCACCGTGGGCGATGTGAAACGGTTTCTGGCGAAGCAGAACATTCCGGTGCGGTTGTGACAGTATGAACGATCTAACCCAATCCCGCTGGCTGCCGATTGTGCTGCTGGCCTGTTCGAACATTTTCATGACCGTTGCCTGGTACGGTCATTTGAAATTCAAAAGCAAACCGTTGCTGCTGGTGATCCTGGTCAGTTGGGGGATTGCATTTTTTGAATACCTTCTGCAAGTGCCGGCCAATCGCTGGGGCAACGCCGTTTACACGGCCACCCAGTTGAAAATCATCCAGGAAATCATCACGCTCACCGTGTTTTGCGGCTTTGCGGTGCTTTACCTGAACGAGAAACTCCGCTGGAACCATTTTGTGGCATTCCTGTGCATCGTTGCGGCGGTCGCGTTTACGTTCCTGCCAAAGGATTGACCTGTGAGCTTCCGAACGATGAAGCGCAGTAAAGAGGCTGTGTGAAACATGGGTGGAACGGGCCAGCGGCCCGTGCTACCCATTCCAGGTTTTCCCGCAGGCTCCAGCCGCTGCGCGCCGTCCTCTTCGCGAACTGGGGGCGATGCCAGGATGCGCCCGCCGCAAGCCCGCTCTCCGGGGACCAGGAAACGGCCTTCTCGCATCCACCACCCCGGCTGATTTAATCTGACATTCATCGGAGGTTAATGTTCGGGGTGTCCGTTATTATAGACGGAGAGGCATTGGTGGCGGGTTCCGTCACGACGAAGTGACCGCGGGTCCAACTCCTGCCGTCCGAAAGCCCGCTTCCAGCCGAGGGTGCGCACGCCGCAAGGCGCCTGTCACCCGAAACCTCTCCCAATGACGGAAGGAATAATATATGAAACACATTCTTTTTCTTGCAGGCGTCGCCGCGACATCGCTGTTCGCCGGCTGTTCTTCAACTCCGGTCGCGCTGGCGCCCGTCGGGCCCAATCCAGCCGGCATCGCGGGCAGTGCCTCCACGGGTCAACTG
>JBEKFT010000190.1:0-4595 GCA_050013175.1 Verrucomicrobiota bacterium | reverse complement strand
TCCATTAACGGAAGTGGTGTCTTCGTCACCAACGAAAAACACCACCAAAACAATCCAACCCCCACTTTTCAACGCGACAGTCGCTCACCTCAAGCAACTTCAAACCATTCAGGAGGTGAACCTCGACCCAACCACTCCAAAATCACACCTCAGAAACCGTGCCGACTCGCTCGCTAAGGATTCGGGGGTTACTCGTTTGTCAGCACTCCTTGTTGACTTCACCGCGTTAATTCTCTAATAAGTGTCGGATAACTATGAACATCTCAGACTTATCTCTATCTCAATTGCAGCGAGTCGTTGCAGTTAAAACAAAAATCGAACAATTGCAAAAGCAACTTGCGGCGATTTTGGGACGTGTCGGGGCGGGCAACGGATTGGGCAAACGCGTCCTGAGCGCGTCGGCCAAGGCCAGAATTGCAGCCGCCCAGAGGGCACGCTGGGCAAAGGTGCGGCAGGCAAAGCCAAGGCGAAAGATGAGCGCCGCAGCCCGCAAAAAGTTTTCCCAGCTCGCCAAGGCCCGTTGGGCCAGGGCGAAGGCCGCCGGCCGCAAAAGGCTGTAGGTCTTCCGGGCTTTCGCAGGAATGGCCGACGGCGAACGGGCGTCACAGCCGCGTCGCCGCTCTCGTCTATGGAATGTCTGGATTGATTCCATGTTTCGAATCGGCATAGACCTGGGCGGCACGAAGATCGAAGGCATCGTCCTGGATGAAAGCGCGAGGGAACTTGCGCGAAAGCGGATCAGGACCGGGCAACAGAATGGCTACCTTCACATCGTGGACCGGATCAAGTCGCTGCACGACGACTTGGCTGCCGCCATTCACGGGGAACAGCACACGCTCGGGATCGGGACACCCGGGGCCCTCTCTCCGCGCACGGGCCTTCTGAAGAATTCCAACACCCTCTGCCTGAACGGCCGGGCCTTGAAGACTGATTTGGAAGGAATCCTCGGCCGGAAAATTGAAATCCAGAACGACGCCAACTGTTTTGCCATGGCCGAGGCCCTTCACGGAGCCGGCAAGGGCGCGAAGCTGGTCTTTGGCGTCATCATGGGCACCGGCTGTGGCGGCGGTATTGTGTACAACGGCCAGGTCATGACCGGCCGCCAGGCCATCGCCGGGGAATGGGGCCACATGTCGATCAGCCCGGATGGGCCGGCGTGCTATTGCGGCCAGCGCGGCTGTGTCGAAACCTTCATCAGCGGAGGAGGATTGGAGGCGAGATATGCCGAGCAACATGGGGAAAAGCGGTCGTTTGTGGATCTCGTCAAGCACTACTACGAGGGGGATCCCGGGACCGTGGAGTTCATGAAAGTTTTCTTTCGCAACTTCGGCCGGTCCATGGCCAACCTCATCGATGTCCTCGATCCCGACCTCGTTGTTCTGGGCGGCGGCGTTTCGAATTTTGACGCGATCTACACCGAAGGCGTCAACGAAGTGGCCCGCCAGGTTTTCAGCGACCGTCTCGACACACCCATCGTCAAACACCGGCTCGGCGACTCTGCCGGCGTCATCGGCGCGGCGTTGATTGGGGCATAGGGATTGTCGATTTTTGATTTGCGATTTGTGATTGAGGAGACGGGTGAGCCGAGAACCCCTGGATTTGCGATTTGTGATTGAGGGCGACAAAAGAGTCTTCGCAGGCCAATCGCAAATCAAAAATCAAAAATTAAGAATTCCTGCGCGGCGGGACGTGGAGGCAGTCGCCATGCACCACGTGCGCCGCTTCCATCCACGCCTCGCCGAACGTTGGATGAGCGTGAATCGTGCGTCCGAGTTCCCGCGCTGTCAGTTCGGCGCGGATGGCCGTGGTCGCTTCGGCGATCAATTCCGTCGCGTGTGGTCCGACGGCCGCCGCGCCGAGCAATTGATCGGTTTCTGCGTCGGCGATCCATTTGACGAAACCGGTTGTTTCGCCGGAGGCAAGCCCCTTGCCCAGTCCCGCAAACCGGAATTTGCCGGTTTTCACGGCGCGATTCTGTGTCTTTGCGTCGTCCTCGCTCAGGCCGACGACGCCGACTTCGGGCGAAGTGAAGATGACGTTAGGCACGATCGTGTCGTGCCGGCGCGGCTTCTGGCCGACGGCGTTCTCGGCGGCGGCGATGCCCTGCGCGGTGGCGTAGTGGGCGAGCTGGATCTTGCCCGTCACGTCGCCGATGGCGAAGAGAGTGGGGACCCGGGTGCGGCAATATTCGTCCGCTTCGATGAACCCGCGTTCGTTGGTCTTCAGACCGGCGTTCTCGAGATTCAAGCCATCCGTGACCGGCTTGCGGCCCACGGCGCAGAGGAGCAAGTCGGCTTCGAGCACTTCGTCGCCGAAATGGCCGCGCACTCCCGTGGAGGCGGCGGCGATCTGTTCCAGCGGTTTGCCGGTGAGGACGCGGATGCCGAGGTTTTTCTCCATCCCGCCCCGCACTTCCCGGCGCACATCCGGATCGAGCAGCAGCAGAATGTCATCGAGCAATTCGACGATCGTCACCCGGACGCCGAG
The DNA here is from genome assembly GCA_050013175.1 of Verrucomicrobiota bacterium. Classification (GTDB taxonomy): domain Bacteria; phylum Verrucomicrobiota; class Verrucomicrobiia; order Limisphaerales; family BOG-1460; genus BOG-1460. Next base: position 2,108 of record JBEKFT010000190.1, on the reverse strand, counting down.
CGATGCCGCCATGCATGCCAGTTCGCACCCGATGAATCCGCCGCCGAGAACGAGCAGGGTCCGGGGCAGGGAATTGATGGCGAGGAAGCCGCGGCTTTCCACCACGCGGTCGTGCCGGGACAGGAAGCCGGGCATGGCCGAGGTCGAACCGGTGGCGATGATGACCTTCCCGGCGCCCAGCCGGGTGCCGCCGCCGAGGGCGATGGTGTTGCGGTCCTGGAATGAGGCCACGCCGGCGAACTGGTGGACGCCGTTGGCGGCGAGCAGTTGCTTGATGCCGCCCCGGAGCTGGGCGACGACTTTGTCCTTGTGTCCGATCATTGCCGCATAATCTGCAGAGACGCCCTGGACGGTGATTCCGAATGCGGCGGCGTGCCGGATCCGGGCCAGCATCTCTGCGGCGGCGATCAGCGTTTTGGTGGGGATGCAACCCCAGTTCAGGCACGTGCCGCCGAGTTGTTCCTTCTCGACAATCGCGACGGACGCGCCGAGCTGCGCGGCGCGGATGGCTGCGGGGTAGCCCCCTGGACCGGCCCCAATGACTACGACGTCAAAAGTTTCCATAATCAATCCGCACTATTTATGTGGCTGCAGAAGACGAGCGCAAGCTTTAGGCGGCCCTGCCGGGTTCGGTGCTGGTTCAGGAATGGGTTGTTATCGGGGCGGCGACGGCTAGCCGCCGGTTAGATTGAAGAAACTCCAGAGAACCCGGCGACGAGCCGTTGCCACCCCGTCATGAGATGGCCGTGGGCCGCTTTTGACATCGGCGCGGCGTTTCCCTGCAGTCCGGCTCCGAGTTTTGGGATAGGCCATGGCGCGCGTGGTATGAATCAAGATTGCCGGGATGTTTTTCCTGATCCAGCGGTTTGGGTTGTCGCCGGCATGCAATAGCCGGCAACGCCGGTTCAGTTCATCTCCTGCCCCCCCGGTGACACTGAGGGCGGGGCCGGTGATGCAGGGGGACTGGTCGGAGGCGAGGAAGACGACGGCATGGCAGACGTCGTCGTAGTCGTAGGCGCTACTCTCCCGCCCGCTGATTTGCGTGGGACGCGGAAGAGCGTTAGTGTTGGCCATGACAATTCCGAGGAAGACGCTGCCCGAATTGTGCGCGGCAGGGGTTTTCCTGTTTTCGATGGTTGCTGCGGTTTCGGCCGATCAGGTGGAGATGCAGAACGGGGACCGTTACAACGGCAGCGTTTTGTCACTGAACGCGGACACCGTCACGTTGCACAGCGATGTGTTGGGGACAGTGCATCTGCCGCGCGGCAAGGTGGCCCTCATCGCCCTCGGCACGAGCGCTCCGGCGCATCCGGCACAAGCGAATACCGCGCCGGCAACAAACACCACTCCGTCGAGAATCCCCGCGCCGCCCGCCGGTGCGGATCCCGATCTCGCCGCGGCGCTCCGCCAGTTGGGGAGCAACACGAACTTGATCCAGCAGGTGCAGGCTCAATTCCTTGCCGGCGCCGGGCCGGAGGCAAACAGCAAATTCACCGAGTTGCTCGGTGGCTTGAGCAGCGGCAAGCTCGGCATCAACGAGCTTCGCACGGAGGCGAAATCCGCCGCGGACCAATTGCGGGCGCTCAAGCGCGAGCCGGGTGAGGGCAGCAACTCGGAGATTGATGGTTACCTGTCCATCCTGGAGGATTTCCTGAAGGAAACCGCGCCCGCCGGCGGTTCGGGCGCGAGCAGCGCGGTCCATGCGCCGCAGTCCACGCCGGACCCGGCGGCACAGCACTAATCCAGGCGGCCCGGGTCAGGCGTTCACGGCGCCGAGGATTTCGCGCGACCGCTTCATGGACTTTTCGATGACGGCGTCCATGTTGATGTATTCGAACTCGCCGAAGCGGCCGTGCAGGAGGAGGCCCAGTTGTCCCTCGCAATAGTCGCGGAGGGTTCGCATGTTTGGGCGGTGGTCGAGGTCGTAGATCACGTAGGCGTGCTGTCGGCGGAACATGTCCTGTGCCCGGACCACTTCGCGGCCCTCGATGAACCCGAGTCGCGCCAGATCCTCGACGACCTGATGCAGCATTTCCTGGTCGGTGAGGCGCGAGATCCGATCGCCTGCCCGGTACGTCACCTCCGCCATGATCCGGGTGGTGCCGTCG
>JBEKFT010000189.1:0-4612 GCA_050013175.1 Verrucomicrobiota bacterium | reverse complement strand
GATACTCCTCAATACGATCAACAAAGAAGGCGAAGAGCGTCTGCTGGTTCAACTCAAGGACTCCACGTTCGAGGCGAGCCTGAACCTGACCACCGCGGAAGGTGCCGCGGAGGTCCCTGCCCTCGAGCTCGGCAGCCGGATCGCGGTCACGGGCGTTTACCAGTTGCAAAGCGACGAATATGGAAAACCCCGTTCGTTTCTTCTGCGCCTGCGCTCGTGGAAGGATGTTGAAATCCTCCAACGCCCCCCCTGGTGGACACTGGCGCGACTCTTGTGGGTGCTGCTGGCGGTGCTCGCGGCGTCACTGATCGTGTTTTTCTGGGGAATCGTGCTGTCGCGGAAGAATAGATTGCTGAGCCAGGCGCAGACGGCATTGCAAACAGCCCACGACAAACTGGAACTCCGTGTCGAGGAACGCACCCAGCAGCTTCAAGAGCAAGTGACCGCCAAGGAACGGGCCCGCGAAGAACTGGCCGTTACGCAGAGAAGCCTGATGCTCGCGTCCCGCCAAGCGGGAATGGCCGAAGTGGCCACCGGCGTCCTCCACAACGTCGGCAATGTCCTGAACAGCGTCAACATCTCGGCAACGCTCGCCATGGAAAAGGTCGCCAACTCAAGCGCGGGAAATCTCGACAAGGTCCTCGCCCTCTTCCGCGAGCACAAGAATGACCTGGCCGGCTTCTTCACCCATGAACAGAAAGGAGGCCAGCTGATCGAGTACCTGGAAGCGCTGCATGAGAATTGTTCGGCTGAACGGGACCAGACCACCCGGGAACTCAAAACCCTGACCCAGAACATCGAACACATCAAGGAAATCGTGTCGATGCAGCAATCCTACGCCCAGACTTCCGGGGTGCTCGAGATGCTGACACCGGTCGAACTCATCGAAGATGCGCTCAAGATGCACGCAGTGGGCTATCAACGACATGGCGTGGATCTCAAACGCGAGTTCTCCGATGTGCCGCCCATCGTGGCGGACCGTCACAAGGTCCTGCAAATCCTCACGAACCTCCTTCACAACGCCAAGTATGCCTGCGATGCCAACCAGACCGGTGACCGGAAGATCACGTTGCGCCTGGACCGCGTGAGTCCGAACCGGATCAAGATCGAAGTGGCCGACAACGGCATGGGAATTCCTCAGGAAAACCTCACCCGCATCTTTTCCTTCGGCTTCACCACGCGCAAGAACGGGCATGGGTTCGGACTGCACAGCGGCGCCTTGGCGGCGAAGGAAATGGGCGGCTGCCTGTCCGCCCAGAGCGAGGGCGCAGGCAAGGGCGCCACATTCGTCCTCGAACTCCCGCTGAACCCCAGATCCGAGACAAAAGCATCCGCCTGAGAAAACGATTCAGGGACCGCGATGGGACTGTCGCTGGCCGGAGCGCGGAGTGGAGGTTACAGCCATTGATTCACCCGGTCTGGAGTCGGCTGCCCTGATGCGAGAAGTTACCGCGTAATCCAGCCCCCGCCCACCACCAGGTCATCCTGGTAAAACACCGCCGCCTGACCGGGCGTGATCGCCCGCTGCGCCGAGTGTAACCGAACCTTCGCCCTGCCGTCGCCCATCGGCGTCACGGTCGCGGTCGTGCCGGGATGGTTGTAGCGGATTTTCACGGCGGCTTCGAATTGCCCGGACGGACGATCGAACGGAATCCAGTTGCAGCGATCGACGGTGAGTTCATCGCGCTCCAGCGCCGATTCATCGCCCACCGTCACGCGGTTGCTGGCGGCGTCCAGATCGACGACATACAGGGGCTTCGGCGAGGAGATGCCAAGCCGCTTGCGCTGGCCGATCGTGTAAAACTCGATTCCGTCGTGCCCACCCAACACGCGGCCGTTCAGATCGACGATGTCGCCGCGATGCGGCTGGGCCAGGTTCGCCTGGCGGAGAAACCCGCCGTAATCGTTGTCCGGCACGAAACAAATCTCCATGCTCTCCTCCTTATCGGCCGTCTTGAGGCGACAATGGCGCGCCACCTCGCGTGTGTCGCTCTTGGTCTTTTCACCCAGCGGAAACAGCGCGCGGGCCAATTGGTCTTGCCGGAGCGAGAAGAGAAAATAACTTTGATCCTTGCGCGGATCGCGTCCCCGCTTGAGCAGCACCCGCCCGTCGTCGCATCGCTCGATCCGTGCGAAGTGGCCCGTGGCGATATAGCGCGCGCCCAGTTGGTCGGCCCTCTCGATGAGCCGCCCGAATTTCAAATTCTGGTTGCACATCACGCACGGGTTCGGCGTGCGGCCGGCCTTGTATTCATCGGCAAAATATTGAATGACCTTGGACTGGAACTCCGCCGATTCGTCAATCAGATAATAAGGAATGCCCAGGGTGTGGCAAACGGCCCGCGCATCCGCGACGGCCTGCGGGCCGCAGCATTTGTCCTCGGCGCGCGAAACACAATCCTGGGGCCAGAGCTTCAGCGTAATGCCTACCACCTCGAATCCCTGTTCAAGCAACAACGCCGCCGTCGCGGAAGAGTCCACTCCGCCGCTCATGCCGACAATCACGCGCGTCTGATTTGGCTGGGGCACAGGCAGTCACTATAAGCCGGAAAGTGTCCACCGCAAGGATCGCGTGCGGCTCGCAATGGATCCCCAGGACTGGTTGATGAAGCTGGCCCTATTGGGGTGGCGACGGCTCGTCGCCAGAATTCGTGGAGTTTTTCATGCATGCTTCACTAGGGACGGGCCGTCCCCACCCCATCGCGAATTGGCACTGATGGATCCTGGTTTTCGCCCGGTCAGTCGGGCTTCCAGGTCACTGCAAATGCAGGACGCAAAGATTCGACCCCCGGCCTAATGGCTGGAATTCGCAGGAGAAAAGTGCAAGATCGTCGCGGAGGCGGGCGCCACCTGAACCGTCAGATTGGCGGAATCGCCGCCTTCGATCTTTTTCCATTGGCCCGACCAGATTCCCTGAGGGTCGATGGAGGCACCGCCCAGGGTAACGCCCGTTTTGGCGGCGACGTCCTGGTCCTTCTGCACCAGGTCCATGCATTGCCATGCTCCCGGGCTCTTGCCTTGGGGCAACTGGAGGGAAGCGGACGCCGGTTGCGCTTGGGAACCGTAGCTCTTGTTGATCAGAGTCAAATAAATCGAGCCGTCGCGATCCCGATACGCATAGGCATTGAAATTGAACGTGGCTGCCGCTTGTATTTTCACTCCGAGGGGCCGTCCATGCGCGCCCTGGCTAAAAGCGAAATAGCCATAGCCTTGAGGCCGCATGGTAAATCCATGACCATCCGCCTGGTGTATAAACGCAGCGTAATTTGCGGCGCCAAACTCTCCATCCCGCCCGACGGATTCCCCCGTATGATAATTCATGCCCAGAATGTGATGCGCCGCCCACCAATGGGTGCAATCCAGCGCCCATAACGTGGACGCGTAAGTGTCGCTCGAATCCTTCGCCCCTCCGTTGTAGCAGCTATTCAACTCATCGATCCGGTAAGGCACCCCCTGGGCGGCCAGCTTCGCGCCGATCTCAGCGTAGGCTTTTTCGTAATCGGCGTGGAGATTATCAGAAAGAAAGCGCGACCGGCTCGCTGGCGGATCCTTTTCGGCCGCGCGGCCCGAGCCCAGGAAATAATAGTGATCGCTCGCTATCGCCAGGTGACCGTCAGCAAACAAGGCTTTGGCGAGGTCCAAGGCATAGTAATATTTTCCGGCTGACCCTCCTGGCCCGTCAAACATCGCGTTGGGCACGGCTTTCAGAATGGCGTCATAGTGCGATTTCCATTGCGGAAAAAACGCCTCAAATGTCGGGAGGAAGAAATTGGGCTCATTGCCGATTGCAAAACATTCCAGCAGGTCCGCATCGTGAGACGCGATGTAGCTGGCCAGGCGCGCTGAATCGGCCGGATTTCCATTTTTCAGGCGGAACGAATAAATCACCTTCACTCCGGCAACCCGGGCGAAGCTGAAAAGCATATCGATATCCTTTTCCTGAGGAACCGGGATGCGCGGATCATCCACTGCATTGGCGCCGACGCGCAGGCTCTTGATGCCGAGGGTCCGGAAGGTGTTGATCAGCGCTTGATCGTTGGGGTCGAAATAGTACCGCCCCTCCTTGGGCAGAAGCATGGACATCTCGTAGCTTAGACCTAAAAACCGAGGCGCGAGATCGGCGCCGCTGCCATCCGCCGACACCGTGACCGTCACCGCCTGGGTCTGAGCCGCGGCAAGACAGGGGATCAGCGGCACCAGGGCAAACAACCCGGGCGAGAAGAGGAGTTTTTCCATGCACTTGCAGAAAGAGAGGCAGTTCATAAAAGAGGTTTTAAATGACGAATGTTCTAATGTTGGCTTTGATCATCCTAAAACCGGGGGAAAAATCGAGAAGTTTCCCATACTCACCACATCATCCGTCGAATAACCGAGACGCCGATAAAACTCAATGACGCCGTGGTTGGAGGTGCGAATCTGCACTGCATGGTTGTCATGGCCTTTCGTCGAGAGTCCTGGTGCCAGGAATAAACCACGCTTTGGCAATCTTGCCCCTTTGCACCTCGTATATCGCAACCAGCTCCAACTTGCCAGAGCCTTCAGGAAAGTTGCGGGTCACCTGTTCGTGGTCGATGACTATATTCCCAGCGACAATACGCTTGAGGAGTAACGC
>JBEKFT010000188.1:0-4615 GCA_050013175.1 Verrucomicrobiota bacterium | reverse complement strand
TGGTGATCGGTGTGGGCGTGTTCGTGATCTGGGTCGGGCTCGATCCCTACTACCCGATGAACCACCTCGCTTTCAAGGACACCAAGGAAAGCCTCTGGAATCCTTTCGAACGATTCGGTGCCGGGAGTTCCCTGGCCTGGACGCTGATCTGCATTCGCATCGCGGGCATGACGCTGGTCGTGCCGCCGCTGGAGGAGGTTTTTTACCGGTCGTTCCTCTATCGCTATTTTGTGCGCATCAATTTCCTGGAGATGCCTCTCAGCCGCTTTCACCCCACTTCGTTCATCGTCACGTCGGCCCTGTTCGGTTTCACGCACTACGAATGGCTGGCGGGAATTTTGTGCGGCATGGCTTACCAGTGGCTGGTCCTGCGAAAGAACAGGCTGGGCGACGCGATGACGGCGCATGCGATCACGAACTTCCTGCTCGGCGTCTGGGTGGTCTGGAGAGGCGGCAGTGCGTGGAAATTCTTTTGAGGAACCCGCGGCGAACCCCGGCCCGCGAACCTCGAGCCGGCCCGCGACGGACGATGTCAAAGTTCGAGGTTCGGAACCCGGGATCTCCGTGCCTCGATGACCGCGCGCATGATTCCCTGCCTGATCTTTGAGGACGAGCATCTGCTGGTGCTGAACAAGCCCGCCGGCATCAACACCCACGCACCGGGCCCGTTCTCCGGCGAAGGCCTCCACGACTGGCTGCGGCATCGCGAGCCGCGCTGGTCGAACCTGGCCATCCTCCATCGCCTCGACAAGGAAACCAGCGGCGTGATTGTCTTCGGCAAAACCACCACGGCCAACCGCTCGCTCACGGCGCAATTCACGGAACGGGCCGTTCGAAAAAAATATCTCCTGCTGACGGACCGCCCGCCGAAGCGCGCCGACTTCGCGGTGAAATCCCGGATTGCGCGCGCCGGAGAACGCTATATCAGCGGGAGGGCCGGCGAGCTTGCCGAAACGCGCTTCCGCCGGGCGCATTTCAAATCTCAAATCTCAAACTCCACATTGCTGGAAGCCGAGCCGCTGACCGGACGCACGCATCAAATCCGGGTGCACGCCGCGGAAAACGGCTTCCCGATCCTCGGCGACGCGCTGTATGGAGGGGCGGAATTCAGCCGCCTTTGTCTTCACGCGGCGGAGTTGCGCTTGCGGCATCCTGCCAGTTCCGAAGAAGTGACGTTCCGCGCCCCCGCGGATTTCCTGGCGGACCCGCGTCTGGCATTGCGCACCGCGCTCGTGGATCCCGGAGAAACCGACGCTTTCCGCATCCTTCACGGCGCCGGCGACGGCTGGCCAGGATGGCACGTCGATCGACTCGGGAGTTACCTGCTGTCGCAATCGGGGCGTCTGCTCGATCGCGAGCAGAAGGAGTATCTGCAGCATCTCCTGTCCGGCGGGTCCGGCCACCGGGTCCCGACGGTGCCGTGGCGGGAGGCGGAGCTCCCGACCGGGGCCTATCACAAGATTCTCGATCGGCGGCTGCGAGCGGCGCTTCCCCGGGAGGTGTCGCCACGACGGGCCCTGGGTCAGGCCGCGCCGGAACGGTTCACGGTGCGAGAAAATGGTCTCCGATTCGAATTGAGTTTCAGCGAAGGCTATTCCGCCGGGCTCTTTCTCGATCAGCGCGACAACCGGCGGCGGCTGCTGACCGGCCACGTCGCGACGGGATTTCCGCTGGTCGAATCCGCCTCCCGGCCTCCGGCCTCCGGGCTGCGGCTGCTCAACACCTTCGCCTACACGTGCGGCTTTTCCGTTTGCGCCGCCGCAAGCGGGGCCCAGACCACCAGCCTGGATCTATCAAGAAAATACCTGGACTGGGGCCGAAGGAACTTCGTTTTGAATGGACTCGATCCGGCCGGGCATGAGTTCATCCACGGCGACGTTTTCGATTGGTTGCGGCGGCTGGCAAAGAAGAATCGGGTGTTTGATGTCATCCTGCTGGATCCCCCCACCTTTTCGCAATCGAAGGAGCGCGGTGTATTTCGAGCCGAGACAGATTACTCCGACCTCGTCGCAGCCGCTTTGCCGCTTTTGGCGCCGGGCGGCGTCTTGTTTGCTTCCGCCAACGCGGCGCGCTGGTCGCCGGAGAAATTCCTGGCGGACGTCGAAGGGGCCGTGCACGCCGCAAAGCGGCACATCGTCCAACGCCACTATGCCCCGCAGCCGCCGGATTTTCCTGTGTCACGCTCGGAGCCGGCCTACTTGAAAACCGCATGGATTCGCCTGGGATGAGACGCAGCGCTGCGGTCAACTCTCATCGCGGCGATCAAGCGAACGAGTCACCACGCTGATCCGGGGCGTGGACCGCGATTTTCGCATCAGGAGAATAACGACTCCGAAGACGAGGACCATCAGGGCCGCCGAAGCGACCCAAAGGCTCCCGCGGCTGAGAATCCCTCCCTGGGCGGCTGTCGCCACGGTTGTGGCCGGGTGGATCGGCGCCGCGCCCGGCGCTGTTACGGCGGCGGCCGGTGCCGTTGCGGGCGCTCGCGCCTGGACAGGAAGGGCATTGACGGCGACTGCCGGCGGCTGGGGGGTCGAGGCGTCCGTGCCGGGGGACTGCGCTGCGGCCGGCTTGGACTCGGTACCATGAACGATGAGAGATGGCACGATCCGGGGTGCGGCAATTGGGGGATGTTCTGCGGGCGGGGTCACCGCCGCGACCTGGGTCAGCGCCGCGGGCAGCGGCGGCATTTCGATCGGCCACGGCGGCATGGCCACAGCATAATGTGTGATCCGGCCGTGCTCGGCGCGCAACACGGTGACAAAGGGAATGAGCGCCTTTTCCTGCTCCTTGGACCATGACCGGTAGGTCCTGTTGATTTGGTCGTCGAACGGAGTGCCGTGGATTTTCTTGCTCCCGTCGGAAACCAAAACGACGGTGATGTAATCTGAATTCCTGATGATCCGCAACATTTTGCCGAGGGCGTTGTCAAGGCGGCTGTCCTTCTCGAATTTCTGAGCGTTCAAAAATTGAAACATCTGCGCGGAGGTCTCCTGCCGGGTTCCGGGCGACCAGATCTGCAGAGGAAAGCGGCCTGCGTACACGTCGTCGTTGAAAGTCCAGATGCCCAGGGTGTCGCCGGGCCGCATCTGCCCGTTCGCGCCGGACCACACCAGCGAGGCGGCGGTTTGTCCGGCGGCCCTGGCCCGGGGCTCCATGTGTTTCGAGGTCTCCACGACAAACAGCCAGCGGTTGGACAGCGCAGGTTTGGCCGTGTTGGTCTGCGCGGAGGCCCAGGGCGACGAAGCCGCGCCGAGAAACAGCGCAGCGATCAGAAAACTCCACAGGGCTGGAACCGCCGGCGGGAATGTGGCGGGCCATCCGCGGTCCGCCCCGTTCGCTTGATTTGAAGTCCTTCTCATATCTGCCTTTTTAGGAACGCCGATTGAATTGGTTTCGTTCCTGCCGGTTGTGATGGCGGAGGTCGTTCTGCTGATCCGCCAGGGTGCTCTCGATGGCCTGCACGAAATTCCGGCAGCTCGATGCCAAGCCCCCCAGGTTGACGACCGTGTCGCGCTCGGCAATGTCATCCGTGACCGCCAGCACTTCGCCATAGGCGTTGAACCGGTGCGCCGCCCGTTCGATCATCTGATCGGCCGTCTGTCCGGCGCGCGAGAAAAGAATTTCAACTTCCGGCGTGGATACGGTGTCCGCAGGCCCGTGAATGGCCGGGCTGGATCCGTCGAAAAACACGGTCACCGGCGTGCCTGTCACGTCGTGATACAGCGTCAGGATGCGGATCAACTCGTCGCGCGCCGCGGCGGAATAGCGCGGTTTGCCGGGCGCCAGTTCAAGCCAGTCGTGCAGCAGGCTGTAACCGTCAACCAGGATACGGACCAGGGCCATGCCACAGAATACCGCCGGGCGGAGGAATTGAAAGCGGCAATCTGGGGCTTTTCGTCAGCGGCAAAGCCAGTTCATGACGGGGTGGGGACGGCTCGTCCCGAGCAAGGTCATCTGCAAAAACTCCGCGATTCCGGGCGACGAGCCGGCGCCACCCCGATATCGCCGCCTTCATGAATCAGCCCTGCGGCAGCGGGACTGTGAGCAGGCTTCCGAATGAAGCTCCTGAATAGGCGTTGCGCGTTCAGGAACGTCTGTTACTCTCGAGAGTGGAGAGGAACTGATGAAGTTTTGCGCGTTCATCCTGGTTTCGGGAATGATTCTCGCCGGTGCGACAGCACCCGGCGCCGTTCCCGGACGCGCGGTCGGCATGATTCAAATCAAGGGACCGATCGGACCGGCCACCGCCGGCTACATTGCGCGCGCGATCGACGTGTCCGCAGCGCGAGGCGACGCCTGCCTCATCCTCCAAATTGACACGCCGGGCGGCCTGCTGGATTCCACGGAAGAAATCGTCCAGAAACTCTATGCTTCGCCCGTGCCGACGGTGGTCTATGTCGCCCCCTCGGGCGCGATTGCGGGCAGCGCGGGAACTTTCATCACCCTGGCGGCGGACGTTGCCGTGATGGCGCCGCACACGACCATCGGCGCGGCGCATCCGGTCGAGATCGGCGCCGGCGGCAGTGAGAAGCTGGACGATGTGATGAAGCAGAAGCTGGAGAACATCTGGAGCAGTTACATCCAAAACATCGCCGCCAAACGCGGACGCAAC
>JBEKFT010000187.1:0-4628 GCA_050013175.1 Verrucomicrobiota bacterium | reverse complement strand
CTTCGAGGACCGTGATATCATCAACGACCCGCTGCAGCGCCAGGAAATGATCGAGAAGAGCGGCCAGATGCTGAGCCCCTGCGTCGAGATCAACGGCCACATGCTTGCGGACGTGAGCGGTGATGAAGTGGAAGCGTACCTGCTGGCCAAGGGGCTGGTGCAATCGTCGGACCGAGTGGCTGACGCTCCGACGAACCAGCCGTGCGCTCACGAGATGCCGGAGTCCGCGCCGCTGCAGTTCCGGAGCTGAACTCGCTTTGTTTTCAGATTTCGGCCGCGAAGGTCATGCCTTCGCGGTTTTTTTATTACGCGATAGCGGAGCGGCGACGGCTCGTCGCCTGTCTCTCTTGAGTTTTTGGAAACTTCCCATGGCGACGAGCCGTCGCCACCCCGTCCCATCGGGTGCATCTTGACACTGTCCTTACCCGCAGACTCGAATTTGCTGCTTTCTAACGAATTTCACGGTTTCCCTCAAAATCAAGGACAGTGTCAAGATGCACCCGTCCCATCCCTGTGCCGACAATGAAGTTGATACTTTGTGGCAAGTGCAGCACTTTTCGTGGATGCAAGTGTCGAAGTCGGCCGCCGCGATGCAACACATGGCGGAACGCTGGGGGCGGCAGGGTGTGCGCATCGGATTTGTGCCGACGATGGGGTGTTTGCATGCGGGACACCTCAGCCTGATGAGGCGCGCCCGCCGGGAAGCCGGCAGCCGCGGCAAGGTCGTGGTGAGCATTTACGTGAATCCGACGCAGTTTGGGCCGAAGGAGGATTTTTCCCGCTACCCTCGCGACTTGAAACGCGATTTGAAACTGTGCCGGGCTGCCGGTGTGGACGCCGTGTTCGCGCCGCCGGACGGGCAGATGTATCACGCCGGCGCCGGCGGCCACGACAGCACTTTCGTTGTGGAAGAGCGATTGTCGCAGCGAATGGAGGGGGCGGCGCGCCCCGGGCATTTTTGCGGCGTGACGACCGTGGTGGCGAAATTGTTCAACATCGTGCGGCCGGACGTTGCGGTGTTTGGCGCGAAGGATTATCAGCAGGTGGCGGTGGTCCGGCGGATGGTCCGGGACCTTTTTTCCCCCGTCAGAATCGTCGTCGCGCCGACGGTGCGCGAGCCGGACGGGCTGGCCATGAGTTCGCGCAACACGCGCCTGAAAGGCGATTTGCGGGCGCAGGCGGCGGCGCTCTGGCGCGCGATCCGAAGGGCGCAGGCGGTGGTCCGGCAATCGACAGCCCCGGTCCCGGCAAAGCGCCTGAGAGCGGAAGTGGAAAAGTTGATCGACAGGGAACCAGCAGCGCGCCTGGATTACGTTGAATTTTTTGAACCGGAGACCTTGCTCCCGGTGACAGGAGTCCGGCGCGGCACCCAGATGGCGTTGGCGGCGTGGGTTGGGAAAACCCGGCTGATCGACAACGCGCGTCTGTGAACAACGTTTGATGAGGCAGTTTGATTATCTGGTTCTGGGCAGAGGCATCGCGGGCCTTTCCTTCGCGTTGAAGGTGGCGCCGCGCGGGCGCGTTGCCGTCATCACCAAGAAAAACAAGGCCGAATCGAACACCAACTACGCCCAGGGCGGCATTGCTTCGGTCACCAGCAAGGAGGATTCCTTCGAGATGCACGTGCGCGACACGCTCCAGGCGGGAGCGGGACTGTGCCGGGAGGAGGTCGTGCGGACGATCGTGCAGGAGGGCCCGCCGCGGATCCAGGAGTTGATCGAGATCGGGATGAAGTTCAGCGAGCGCGAGGCCGCCGGCGCCAACGGCGAGCGCGAACTGGACCTTGGCAAGGAAGGCGGCCATTCCAAGCGCCGCATCCTGCACGCAAAGGACGTGACCGGCCGCGAAATCGAACGCGCGCTCCTGGCCGCCATCGCTGCGCAACCCAATGTCGAGATGTTCGAGAACCATTTCGCCATCGACCTCGTCACCCGCCAGAAGCTGGGCTGCCCGGGCGGGAACCGGTGCCTCGGGGTTTACGTGCTCGACAAGCGCTCCGGCCAGGTGGAGACCTTTGCGGCGCCGGCAACCCTGCTGGCGACGGGAGGCTGCGGGAAAGTTTATCTCTACACCACCAACCCCGACATCGCGACCGGGGACGGCGTGGCCATGGCGTATCGCGCGGGCGCCGGCATCGCGGACATGGAGTTCATCCAGTTCCACCCGACCTGCCTCTACCATCCGAGAGCCAAATCCTTCCTCATCAGTGAAGCCGTGCGCGGGGAAGGCGGCGTCCTGAAAACGATCGACGGCCGGGAATTCATGGACGGCTATCATCCGCTGAAATCACTGGCCCCGCGGGACGTCGTCGCGCGCGCCATCGACAGCGAGATGAAAAAGAGCGGCGCGGATTTCGTCGTGCTCGATATCTCGCACCGGCCGGCGGAGTTCATTCTCCAGCGGTTTCCGAACATCCACAAGACCTGCCTCCAATACGGGATCGACATCACCCGGGAGCCCATCCCGGTCGTTCCGGCGGCGCATTACCAATGCGGCGGCGTCGTGACGAACGTGGACGGCGAAACCGGGATTCCGGGGCTCTATGCCGTCGGTGAAGTGGCCTGCACCGGCCTGCACGGCGCGAACCGGCTGGCGAGCAATTCCTTGCTGGAGGCCATCGTTTGCGCGCATCGCGCCGCCGCCAAAACCGCCTCCGCCCGGCTCGACCCGGCCGATGACGCCATTCCACAGTGGCAATCCGGCCAGGCGACGAATCCGGACGAGATGGTGGTGGTGTCGCATAATTGGGATGAAATCCGGCGCTGCATGTGGGATTACGTCGGCATCGTCCGCACCGACAAACGCCTCGAGCGCGCGCAAAAGCGCATCGCCAATCTCCAGGAGGAGATTCAGCAGTATTACTGGGACTTCATCGTGACGGGCGATCTCCTGGAGTTGCGCAACATTGCAACCGTCGCGGAACTGATCGTGCGGAGCGCGCTGGAACGGCCCGAGAGCCGCGGGTTGAATTACAACCTCGATTATCCGCGGCCGAACCCGGACTGGGCCCAGCGCGACACGGTGCTGAGGAAGCAGACCTAGCCGTCCCTGCTTCTTGATTCACCGGCGAAGAAACATCCAACATTCAACATCGGACTCCCAACACCCAACGGGAAAAAAGTAGCAGACTCTCCGTTGGATGTTGGTTGTTCAATATTGGATGTTTCGGTCCGTTACTCGGCTTGGCCGGAACGATTCCGTTGAAAAGGGGGAGAACACGCGCCCTCGCGTGTTCCGACCGGCGCCCTCGCCGGTCGGTTCGATCGCAGCAGCACGAACCGAATGGTGCGACTGGCTCCGAGGCTCCAAGTGGCGGGCGAGGGCGCCCGCCACCGCACCCGAGGCGGGTGCGCTCCCCAGAATAACGGAATCGTTCCGGCTTAGCCTTTTGGCGGCGGTTTCGGACCGTTCCAGTGCTGGAACACAATTGTTGCGGTCCCGATCATCCCGAGCGCGAGAGCCACTCCCCAGTTCACCTGGTAGAGCAGCAATCCGCCCAGCAGGGCGAGGATCAGCGGCAGTGTCCGGTCGAGAGACTGGCCGCCCAGGCCGCGCTGGAGCAGGGCGAACAGGCTGACCGCGGCGATCAGGCCTCCCGCGGCCAGCATCGTCATGGATACGGCAAAACTGACGTCCACCCTCTCGGGCCACCGTTCCGTGGCGCTGGAGATCCGGCCCAGCCAGAGGGTGAACCCAAAAAACACAGCCAGCAGGATCAGAAATGTTCGAGTTTTCATGGCATCGAATGGTCGGCAATCCGTCGAACCGGGAACAACCAGAGCCGGTTCGAAGGGCAAAAGTCAAGCCACAGACGCGTTCGCAAGCTTTACGCGAAGGTATGAACTTGGTAAGTGACTGCTGTGCCAAAGCCGCTAACTGTTGAATTGCTGCAGAAGGAAGCTTCCAGCTTCGCCAAAACCGAGTCGAAACACCCGGAACCCAGTCTGTTCGGTGTCACCGACGGTAAGGCGGTCGGCACTTACTTGGAGCACAAATTCCAAACTGTTCTCCAGAAGCGATACGCCTACGGACGAGGCAACTCAGCCAAGGGAATTGACTTTCCAGAGCTTGGCGTGGACATCAAAGTCACGAGCATTCGCCAGCCACAATCTTCCTGCCCGTTCAAGAGTGCCCGGCAGAAAATCTACGGTCTCGGCTACTCGTTGCTCGTGTTCGTTTACAACAAGCGAGACGACGAGAAGTCTAAAACTGGCAGGCTGCACATCCAGCACACAATCTTCGTTCAGAAAGAGCGGACAGCAGACTACCAAACGACATCAGGGCTTCGCCATCTGATTGAGAACAAGGCCAACCGTGATGACATTCTCGCCTTCTTCCAGGAGCGGATGCTGCCGGCAGATGAAGTCGAAGCGGAATCGCACGCCGACGAAGTGCTTCGCTCTCCGCCTGAAGCCGGCTACCTGACTGTCTCAAACGCGTTGCAATGGCGGCTGCAATATAGTCGCGTCATTGAACAAGCCGGCAAAGTTGGCGGCATCCTGCGGCTCGTATGAAAACAAGTGCCAAGATCGAGTTTGGTGATTTTCAAACGCCGCTGGCGTTGGCGCGGGAAGTCTGCTCTTTGCTGGATCAGCAAGGAGTCGAAGCTGATTCAATCCTTGAGCCGA
>JBEKFT010000186.1:0-4651 GCA_050013175.1 Verrucomicrobiota bacterium | reverse complement strand
GTCCGGGAACACTCCCCGAATCCAGGCTGGCGCGCCCGCCCGGTTCCCGCTCCTTCATCAGATCCCTCACCACCATCTCCAGCACCGTCAGCAGCACGCAAAGCTGAATGGTGGCCGCCTGCATCCGCGTCGAGCCGGTGATCGCCATCGGCCCCGTCGTCAAATTGATCTTCGCGATGCGCGGATCTCCGATGACTTCGCGGCTGCGATCGATGTGCCGGCACAGCACGCCGTCCGGATTGTTGTAAACGAACCAGACGCCGGCCCCGGCTTCCACGCCTTTCCAGGCCGTGCCGATCACGAATGACGTCTCTCCGCCTTCCGTGATCGCAAACATCACGTCCCGGTCCGTCACACCCAGATCGCCGAGCTGTTGTTTGCCGAACGCGGCGAAATCCTCGAAGCCTTCGACCGATTTGATCAGGGCGAAATCGCCGCCGGCCATCACGCTGAACAACCGGTTTTCCCAGTCCTCGGCGGGAGACGAACAGGCCAGCCCGCGCGAGCGTTCGCGTTGCCAGAAATCCCGCCAGATCGAAACCAGTTGGATGCTCAACCGGCCGGTGGAGCCGCAACCGGTGAAGAAGATCTTGCCGCCCCCCCGGAGCGCCGTGAGGACCGATTCCTTGATCCTGCCCGCCAGGCCTGATTCGGCGAACTCCCGGTATTTCGCCACCACGTCGGCATCCACCTCGAACAAAAGATCGAGCGCGGCCGCGATGTCCTGCGCCGCCACGTCGCTGAGCCTGGCCGTGACAGGATGTGACGATTCCGTGACCAGCATGCCGAGTTTGAACTGGCCGCTGATCTTCAGGAATTCCCCGGAACGTTTGTCGGACGCCTCACTCATCGAAACCCGCGTGTGATGCCTGCCTGCGGACGTTTCCCAGGGCCGCGCCGCCGTTCAGTGGGACCGCGGCCAGCGTGGTGTAGCGAGCGCCGCCCGGCGAAAGCTCGCTGCGAATGATTTCGACCCTGTCGGCGATCCATTCGCCGAAATCCCGCTCCGCCATGCCGGCCGCCAGTGTTGCGAAGGTTCCCGCCTGCGGACGTTTGAGACCCCGGGCGCGGCCCAAAGTCACGTGCCCGGTGAAATCCCCGTCCGCCTTTTCAGCCGTGAACTCCTGGACCGCCGCATCGACAGCCGGTTGAAGCTTCGGCAGGAATCCTTCACGGTCATCCACTCCCGCCCAGATCACGCGCGGCGATTTCACGCTCGGAAAAGCGCCGATTCGTTCGGCGCGCAAACGCAGGACCGGAAAGGCATGGCAGGCCCTTTGCACGGCGAGAATCAGCGGCTCCATCCCGCTGACGGACACGTTTCCCATGAATCGGAGCGTCAGATGAAACTGTTCGCGCTTCGTCCAGCGCACACACTCCTCCGGCAGGGCGCGGCGCAATTCCGTCTGCGCTTTTTCAATCCGTGCCTTGATCTCCTCCGGAAGTGAAATCGCGATGAACAGCCGATGCGGCTGTTGGAAAGTTCCGTGCAGAAAGGGGCGTGGACAGCCTTGTCCACGAGTTGACGGAAATCGCATCACGGGGACGAGGCCGTCCCCGCCCCGGGTGATGGTTCATGGAAAGTTTCCACCGGCCTCCCGTCACAACCGCCGTTCCCCTTCTGCATTCTGCATTCTCCATTCTGCATTTCAGGGCAACGGTTCGCTTCGCGCCGCGTTCAGGAGCCGGTACCATTCCTCATGGGTCAGGTCCAGCTCCGTCGCTTTCACCGCGTCCCGGATCCGGTCAGGATGGGTCGAGCCGATGATCGGCACGATGCGGCTCGGATGCTTGAGGAGCCACGCCAGAGCCACCACCGTCCGGGCCACGCCGCGCGACTTGGCAATTTCTTCGACGACCGGCAAAAACCGCTCCGGACGATAGGCCTGTTGCGGCGCCAGCAGACGCTGCGCGCCGTCGCCGATCAAGCCGCCCGCCAGCGGGCTCCAGGCCATGGGCGTGATTTTCTCGATCAGGCATTGGTCGAGCGTGCCATCCGTGAAGGCATCGAGCTTCGCCAGGCTGATCTCCACCTGGTGCAGGATCAACGGCATCGTACAGGCGACCTGCAGCGCGGTCACCAGGGACGGACGAAAATTGCTGACACCGAACCAGCGCACCTTGCCGGCATCGCGCAATTGGACGAAGGCCTTCGCGATCTCCTGCGGGTCAGCCAGGTAATCGGGGCGATGCAGCATGTAAATGTCAATGGTCTCGATCCCCATGCGCTGGAGCGAGCCTTCGCATGAGCTGATAATGTATTTGGCGGAGAAATCATAGCAGGGCGGTGAGCCGGCGGTCGGGTAGTCGGGAGGCCGCACCCCGCACTTGGTCAGAATCTGGATTCCCTCTCTCATCCCGGAGACCACCTTCAGCGCCGCACCCAGGATTCGCTCGGCTTCGCCCCGGCAATAAATGTCGGCGTTGTCGAAAAGGGTGTAACCCGCCTCGAAAGCCGCGATCGCAGCCCGGCGTCCGGCGTCACGGCCCTGCGGCGTGACTTCGGCGGGATCCCACGTTCCTGCCAGCCGCCAGCAGCCGTAGGCGAGCCGGCTGCCCCTCAATGAACTGACTCCGAACGGAATGGTTTTCATCTTTTCAAAATGGATTTCCAGCTTAAGAGCCGGCCGGTGTTTCCGCAAAGAGTTAATTTGCGTTTCGAGCCGGTTGAGGCAAGCTGCGGCGGTTGAACCGCATCTCCGTCCAGGCCTTCAAGCGGAGCCGTTATCCAACGGCTATCGCCGCTGGAGTTTTGCTCGGCATTTCCTTCCCGCAAACCGGCCTTGCCGGCTTCGCGTGGATCGCGCCCGGCCTGATGCTCCTGGCGGCCTGGGGCAAACGCGGCCCCGAAAGCTTCCGCATCGGCTACGTCGCCGGACTGGCACATTATCTGACCTCGCTGCGATGGCTGCTCCTCATTCCGGTGACCGGCTTTCCAATCCTGGGCTGGATCGCGCTGTCCGCCTATCTCGCGCTGTACCCGGCCGCCTGGGTGTGGCTGTCGTCCCTTCAAATCGCAAATCGCAAATCGCAAATCGCAAATCGCGCCGAGGGCGCGCACTCCTGGCTGGCCGCGGCGGAGCGCCTGATGGACCGGGGCTGGAGCGGGCGGACGCTCTGGGCGCTTTCGTGCGGCGCGACTTGGGTTGCGTTGGAGATGCTGCTGATGCGGTTGCTGGGCGGATTCCCGTGGAATCTGCTCGGCGTGTCGCAACACCGGCTCCTGCCTCTGATCCAGTTCGCCTCGCTGACCGGCGTCTGCGGCGTGTCGTTTTTGGTGGTGTGGACTTCCGTCTCGCTCCTGTGCGCCGCCGCCGCCGTATTGGGCCGGCCCAACCTGCGTTCGGCCTGGATGGGGGAAATCATCCTGCCGTTCGTGGCGATCGTGGCGCTCTTCGGATTCGGCTTCCATCAGCTCCGGATGGCGCCCGCCGCTTCGCGCGAGTTGCGCGTCACGCTGGTGCAACCCGGCATCCGCCAGACGCTGATCTGGGACGCCAGGGAAAACACGAACCGGTTCCTCAAGGAAATCGAACTTTCCGAACGGGCGCTGGCGGAGAAAACCGATCTCCTGATCTGGCCCGAAGGCGCCCTGCCCCAATTCGACGAGCCGAGTTATGTCGCCATCACCAACCTGACCCGAGCCCACCACGTCTGGATGCTTTTCGGCGCCGACGACGTGGAGCCGCGCCCGGCCGCTGCGGGCGGGGAGGATTACGACGTGTACAACGCCGCGTTCCTGTTCGACCCGGAAGGACGCCACGCGGCCACCTACCGCAAGCGGAGCCTCGTCATATTCGGCGAATACATTCCGCTGGAAAAGTGGCTGCCGTTCATCAAATGGTTCACCCCCATTCAAGGCAGCTACACGCCCGGCAGCCGCCCCGTGCAACTCGAACTGCCGGATCGGGAGGTGAAGACTTCCGCGTTGATCTGTTTCGAGGACGTCTTTCCGCAGCTCGGACGCGAGGCGGCGGCGCCGGACACGGACTTTCTGGTGAACCTGACCAACGACGGCTGGTTCGGCGAAGGCGCGGCCCAGTGGCAGCACGCCGCCAGCGCGCAGTTTCGCGCCATCGAAAACGGCCTCCCCCTCGTCCGCTGCACCAATACCGGCCTGACCTGCTGGTTCGATCCCTGCGGCCGACGCCGCGATGTCTTGACGGACGCCATCGGAAGCATCTACGGCACGGGCTTCATGACGGTGAAAATCCCGCTCCAGGCGCCGGGAGCAGAGCGTCCGCCGACGTTCTACCATCAACACGGGGATTGGTTTGGCTGGGGATGCACGGCAATGGCGGCCCTGGGGATGCTTCGCCCGGCGCTGACGAAGCGGCGGCTGGCCGCGGCGTAATTCCCCGCCCGACAGCGGCGCGCGGCTCTGTGAGCCGCAGCAACGTCTGAAAACCCATGCGCTCTGGAATCCTCCCGCGCACCATCCGTTGCCAGCCCTGCTGCGGGTCGCAGACCCGCCTTCCGGCGCGCGGCTCTGTGAGCTGCAGCAACGTCTGAAAACCCATGCACTCCGGAATCCTCCCGCGCACCATCCGTTGCCAACCCTGCTGCGGGTCGCAGACCCGCCTTCCGGCGCGCGGCTCTGTGAGCTGCAGCAACGTCTGAAAACCCATGCACTCCGGAATCCTCCCGCGCA
>JBEKFT010000185.1:0-4657 GCA_050013175.1 Verrucomicrobiota bacterium | reverse complement strand
CAGCCGGATGTTGCTGCGATCCCTCAAGCATCTTGACCGCAGGCGATTCGAGCCGCTGGTGGTGCTGCCTGAGGAGGGGCCGTTGAAAGCGTTGATCGAGGCGGAGGGAATAAAGGTCCTGCTGCATCCGCGGTTGAGTTTCATTTCCCGTCCCGTGTTCCGTTCTTGGAGAATCATTCCGTTCCTCCTGAACTGCCCCGTGTCAGTTTTTTATTTATGGCGGCTGATCCGGCATGAGCGCATCGCCCTGGTCTATACCAACACCGGAGTCATGGTCTCACCCGCATTGGCAGCCTGGCTGGCGGGAGCGCCTCATGTCTGGCACATCCGGGAATGGTTTCAGGAATTTCAGCAGATATGGCCGGCCTTTTCCTGGTATATCGAGACCTTTTCATCAAAAGTCATTGCCATCTCCAATGCGGTGGCCGGGCAGTTTAAATCTCGCGAGAAAGTGGTGGTGGTTCACGACGCCTTTTCTCTGGCGGATCACCGCGTGCCGTCCGACCGCCTGCGCCGTGAATTCCGCGCGCGACATGGGCTGGGCGAAGAGTTCGTGGTGGGGTGTGTGGGCCGGATCAAGTTCGTGCGCAAGGGGCAGGAGGTGCTGGTCCAGGCCGCCGCCGTCCTCAAGCAGCGGGGACGGTCCATCAAGGCATTGATCGTCGGCACGCCGTTTCCGGGAAACGAAGATCACCTGGTCCGGCTGCAGAGACTGGTCGGGGAACTCGGGGTCGGAGATCGGATGGTGTTCGCAGGCGAGATGGCCGATCCGCGGCCGGCCTATGCCGCGATGGATGTGCTGGCGATGACCTCGATCCAGGCCGAGCCGTTTGGCGGGGTCGTAAGCGAGGCGATGTCTCTGGAACTGCCGGTGATCGCGACGAACATCGGCGGGTCGTTGGATCAGGTGATTGATGGAGTGACGGGCTTGCTCGTTCCGGCCGGTGATCCTGCAGCCCTGGCGGATGCGATTGAAAAAATGATGGGGGATCCTGAATTGCGCCGGCGAATGGGCGCGGCCGGGGCAAAGCGAATCCGGGAGCATTTCTCCATCGCGGAGATGATCGGCAAAATGGAACGGCTTTTCGACGAGGCGATCTCGTCGCGAAAGGGCTGATCCGGATTGCCGCTTGACGCTCCTCGCGCCGGGAATAACATCCCTAAAATGGGCACGAACGAAACGCCGCTGCGCACCATTCAGATCCTGGGAATTCCCGTCGCCTGCGCCTCGTACGATTCCGCGCTGGAACGACTTAAAGAATTGGCGCGTGAACCGCGTTCGACGACGGTGTGCCCTTCCAACACCAGTATTTTTGCCGAAGCCAGGCACAATCCTGAGTTCGCGCGGGTGATGGCCAGATTCGATCTGGTGCTGCCGGATGGAATGCCCGTAGTCTGGGCGCTCAACTGCTTCGGAGCGGGACTGACCGACCGTGTTTATGGGGTTTATCTCATGCGGCACGCGCTGCAACAGGCGCCCCGGCCGTGGCGGCATTTTTTCTTTGGCGACAGCGAAGCCTGTCTTGCGGACCTGCGTCGCGCGGCGTTACAAATGCAGCCGGATATTGAGATTGTCGGGATGATCAGCCCGCCGTTCCGGCCTTTCACTGAAGCTGACGAAGTGTCGTTTGCGGAGGCCGTCAACCGCGCCGCCCCGGATTTCATCTGGGTCGCGCTGCCCGGCGCGCGGGCGGCGCGTTGGATTATCGCCAATCGCGGGCGTTACCGGCGAGGGGTGTTCCTGGCGGTAGGCGATGCGTTCACCTTGCTGAGTGGACGCCGGCCGATTGCCCCGCCCTGGATGCAGCGCGGGGGGTTAACCTGGGTGTTTCGCCTGGTACGCGAGCCGGCGCGGCTTGGGCCGCGTTACTTAAAATACAATTCGTTGTTCCTCTTTTACTTGTTGTGGGACAGGTTTCGATCTCGCGCGCCCGCCGCTCCCCCCGCAAAAATCAACGATTGAATGAATCCGCTTGTGCCGGCTGTGTCGCTGACGCCTGCGTAACAATCCGCTTTTGCGCTGCGTATTTTTTGCCCGATCACGGTCTGAAGAAGTACGAACTTGAATAATGGTCCGTGACCGCTACCCTGCCTGTCTATGGATTCAGGAAAAATTCTGGTTTGTGGCGCCGGGGGTTTTATTGGAGGCCACCTGGTGGGCGAGTTCCGCCGGCGAGGCCATCGCGACATTCGTGCCGTGGACATCAAACCATTCGACGAATGGTTTCAAGGGTTCCCGGACGTCGAGAACCTGCAACTGGACCTGCAGGAAAAGGCGGCCTGCGAGCAGGCGGTGCGCGGCGCCCAGACGGTTTACAATCTGGCGGCGGACATGGGCGGGATGGGGTTCATCGAAAACAACCGCTGCCTTTGCATGCTGTCCGTGCTGATCAACACGCACCTGCTCATGGCCGCGAAAAAATTCGGTGTGAAGCGCTATTTCTATTCGTCCTCGGCCTGCGTGTACAACGCGGACAAGCAGCGGGACGTCAACGTGACGGCGTTGAAGGAAGAGGACGCCTACCCCGGGATGCCGGAGGACGGTTACGGCTGGGAGAAACTGTTCAGCGAGCGGATGTGCCGGCATTTTCGCGAGGACTTCGGCATCGTCACGCGGGTGGCGCGTTTTCACAATGTGTACGGGCCGCACGGCACGTATGACGGCGGCCGCGAGAAGGCGCCGGCGGCGATCAGCCGCAAGGTGATCGAGGCCAAGCAGTCGGGGAAACATGAGATCGAGATCTGGGGCGACGGCCACCAGACGCGGAGTTTTATGTATATCGACGATTGTCTGAAAGGGGTTCAGGCGATCATGCACAGCGAGATTGTGGAGCCGCTCAACCTGGGCAGCAGCGAGTTGGTGTCCATCAACCAACTGGTGGACATGGTCGAAGACATCGCGGGGATCAAGCTCAAGCGCCGGTACAATTTAAAGGCGCCGAAGGGCGTGAATGGCCGCAACAGCGACAACACCCTCATCAAAAAGCTCCTTCACTGGGAGCCCGACACCCGGCTGCGCGTCGGCATGGAAAAGACCTATCGCTGGATTTACGACAAGATGACGGCGAAAAAGTGACGCCGATTCCTGTGTGTTATCGATCCGTCTCTTCCCCGCGCGCCCATTTTTGTTTGAGCGAGGCGCGGCTTTTTGGCATCTAATAGGATCGAATCGGCACGTTCATGAATGACCAGGCAACAGTCGGAGTCCTCGACCAGTTCCAGACCGATCTGGTCGGGTGCTGGCATCGGCTGCCGAACAAGGCTTTTTTCCTGGTATTGCTGGCAGGCTGGCTGGCGCTGTTTCAGTTTCTGGGCAATCCCGTCATGGGCTACATCCACACGTCGTCACTGTTTTGGTGGATGTATGTGGCTTACAACACCTCGAATCCTGCAGCCGACGATTCGATTGGCTATTTTATTCCATTCCTGGTGCTGGGTTTGTTCTGGTGGAGGCGCGAAGAGTTGCTGACGCTTCCGTTGAGGCTGTGGCTGCCGGGGCTGGGGATATTCCTGGCGGGCGTGGCGCTGGACGTTTTCGGGTACTCGATCCAGGAACCGCATCTGTCGATCGTGGCGCTGTTTGTCGGGATTTACGGGTTGATGGGATTGGCCTGGGGGCCGGCGTGGCTGCGGAAGAGTTTCTTTCCGTTTTTCCTGTTTGTTTTTTCCGTTCCATTGGGGACGCACTCGGACATCATCACCACGCGGTTGCGATTGCTCGTCTGCCAGTTGGTCGAGACCATTGCGCACACGGTCCTGGGGATTGATGTCATCCGGATGGGCACCCAACTGTTCAATCCGTCGGGTGCCTACCAATACGACGTGGCTCCGGCCTGCAGCGGCATCCGGAGCCTCTTCGCCATTCTGTTGCTCGCCACGATTAATGGTTTCGTCACGTTCCGGGCGTTGTGGAAGCGGGTGTTTTTCATGGCGCTGGCGTTTCCGTTCGCGGTGTTGGGAAACCTGTTACGGATGCTGTTGATTGTCCTGGCGGCGGAGCTCGGGGGACAGGAAGCCGGCAATTTTGTCCATGAAAACACGATTTGCAGTCTCATTCCCTATGTTCCCGCGATCGTCGGCCTGCTCGTCATCGGGCGGATGATGGAGAAACGGCAGGCGGCGGCTGCGCGGCCCGAGGGAAAGTGCCCATGAAGAATCAGAAGTGGTTTGTTCTGGTGATTGTGCTGGGATTGATTGCCGGCGCAGCGAGTGCCATCACGTGGTTGAAGTCGAACAAAAGGCTTGGCAAACCCGGAATCCGGGCCGTGCCCATTCCAGGGAGCATGCTCATGAACATTGCCTTGCCGGAGCGGGTCCTGGACTTTGCCTCGACGAATCTGCCGGAGGACCAGGGTGTCGTGGGGTATCTTCCGAAAGACACCAGCTACGCGCAACGGGCATATACCGCGCCCGACGGTTTTTATGTCAATGCCAACGTGGTTTTGATGGGTGCAGACAGGACGAGCATCCACAAGGCGGATCTCTGTTTGCCGGGGCAGGGCTGGCAGATCATCGAGAAGGCGGCGCCCGAGATCGCCATTGAGGGGCCGCAGCCGTATCGGATGCCGGTGGCGAAGTGGACGGTCAGCCAGATGGTGCGGACGCAGGACGGCAAGCAGGTGGAGCAGCACGCGCTGTATGTATTCTGGTTTGTGGC
>JBEKFT010000184.1:0-4658 GCA_050013175.1 Verrucomicrobiota bacterium | reverse complement strand
TCAGCAGATAGCCCGCAATCACCTCGGCGACCTCAATACCGCACTTTTCCTGCGCCTCACGCGTGCTGGCCCCCAGATGCGGCGTCAGGGTGATGGACGGATGTTTCCGAAATGGATGGTCTTCCGGCAGCGGTTCGGTCGAATAGACGTCCAGTGCCGCCGACGCGACTTTGCCCGAATCCAGTGCGGCCAGCAGATCGTTCTCCACCACGATCTCCCCCCGGGCGCAGTTCACAATGCAAACCTTCGGCTTCATCTTGGCAAAAGCCGCCGCGTCCAGCATTCCCCGCGTCTGGTCCGTCACCGGCATATGCACCGTGATGAAGTCGGCGTCCCGATATACCTCGTCCAGGTCCAGCGACTCGACCCCGAGAGCTTTCGCGCGCGCGTCCGTCAAAAACGGATCGTACGCCAGCACTTTCATGCCGAACGCCAGCGCGCGCTTGGCCACCTCGCCGCCGATGCGGCCCACGCCGAGAATGCCAAGCGTTTTGCCGAACATCTCCGCGCCCTGAAATTGTTTCCGATCCCATTTGCCAGACGCCATCGAGCCATGCGCCTGCGGCACTTTGCGGGCGAGCCCCAGCAACATCGCGAAGGCCAGTTCCGCCGTGGAAATCGTGTTTCCGCCCGGCGTGTTCATCACCACGACCCCGCGCTGCGTTGCCGCCTCCACATCGATATTGTCCACGCCCACGCCCGCACGGCCGACCACGCGAAGCTGGGTCGCCGCCTCGATGACTTTGCGCGTCACTTTCGTCTCGGACCGCACGACCATGGCCGCGACATCCGAGACAAGCGGCAGCAGCTCGGCTTCAGAAAGCCGTTTCGGCAAGACCGTCACCTGAAACTCGGGCCGCTGTTGCAGAAGGGCGATTCCCTTGGAGGAGATCGGATCACAAACGAGCACTTTCATAAATGGAATGCGGAGTCTAGGAGAACATCCCCGGCAGGTCAAATCATCAAAAACTGCGGTAGTGGGTCAGTTTGAAGTTTAGGCAGGCTGACGGATGGCGGATTTGAAAACGAAAATAGGCAGCGGCTGCCCGGAAACCGGGGCGCTTTCCCACTTTCCAAAGAGAACCACATCATCCCCCTGTTTCCACTTCATGGACGTGGCAGAACGGGTTGAACTGAAGCAGGAGATTTCATCATACGTCTTCTCCCGATATAAGAAAAACGCAATCTCCCTTGAATCTTTGCCTGCCCGTTGTGGCTTGGATTCAACAATTCCGCTAAGTGTAATACCCACAGAATTATTTTATCAGGTTTACAATTTCTTCCAAGCTCCAAATAGGATCGGCAACGCCTGCCTCCATTGCCGGAGTGACTCGCAAAGTCTGGTGGATGCGAGCGAAATTGTAGTGCATGAAATGAAGGGCGACAGCCGCCTCATGGTTCTGGACTTTCTTTGAGAATGCGTTTGTGAGCCGGGTGAACCGGCGCATGGACAGGCGCATTGTCAGGTTCTGCCGCTCTGTGAAGCTGGTTGAAACATGCGCGAAATCCGGCAGCCTCGGACGCTTTGAGGCGATCTTGGCAATTCGTGTAATTCGCGGATAAACACTTCTCCTTTTGTTATCCGCGAATTTCGCGAAGTGACGCGAATTAAGGGGGAACCAAAATCAACTGAACTCCGAACGCCCAACCTCCAGCAGAAAGCCATCGGGCTTTCGTCACTGGATGTTGGGCGTTCGATGTTGGATGTTGGATGTTTTAATTCTTTTCTCAGCTACCGCGTTCCCTGCTCCTTGGGTGAACCCGTTGGCGCCGCCGCCGGCGCGTTTGTGCGTTCCTTTTTGAAAGCGGAGCGGAGGAGCCAGTGGCGTTTCAATCCTTGCACCAGGTCATCCGCATTGACAACGGCCCGGGAGATGGCGCTCAACATGTTCGTGTTGGCCTGCACCTGCCGGTCCAGGTTGCTGGTGATGCCGGCGAGGTTGTCGAGCGAGCGAGCCAGTTTCTCGGCGAGCAGAGCCAGGTTGGTGTTGGCGCCGACCAGCGTGGCGTCGAGTTTGTCGTTGATGTTCGTCGGCAGCAGCCATTCACCCAGTCCGCCGGGATGATTCAACTGCGCCGCCAGGCTGTTCAGATTGCTGACCGCCGGCCGAGCAGCGGCCGCGATCGGGTTGGTCAGGCTCAGAACCCCCGGAAGGGCGGTTTCCACCTGCGCCACCAACGCTTCCAGACGTTCGGTCAGCGCCGGTGATTCGTCGGCTCGCAGCCAAAACGGTTTGTTGGTCCGGGATAACACGTCGTAACAACGCCCGCGCTCGTTCCAGACGGCGGTCAATCCCTTTCGACGCCCGCTCCGGTCGAGAATGCGAATTTGTGTTTTGCCGGCGGCAACGAGCGCATCCAGGTTGGTCAGCGGCCGGAACGCGCGGGCGATCAGTTGCGTGCTCCCGGGCTCGTAAACGTCTTCGGCCAACCGCCAAGTCGTGTCCGCGAGATTTCTGGCCTCGCCAATGCCGACCTCACGCACCGGGAAAGAAATGTAAATCGCATGCCCGCCCGTGCCTTTGGTGACCTCCAGCATGCGCTGCCCCAAAAACCCCGCCGCGTCCACTTTGGCCCTCGAACCCTCCGTCCACATGTACCCGTAATTCGGCTCCAGGAGTTCGAATTCCACATAGACATTGTCCTTAAAATTCATCGGATCCATCGGCGTAATCTCCGTGATCCGCCCGGCGTCAAATCCCATCAACCTCACCGGGTCCCCGACCTTGAGCCCTTCGGCGGTCTCGACAAAGGTGAAGAACGCGGCCTTGGTCTTGAACCAGCCCTTGGTCCTGGCGGTTTGATAGAGGTAATAGCCGAAGCCGAAAGCCAGCAGCGCAGCCGCCAGCAGAACGAACCAGCCGACGGCGCGTTCCATGCGGCTCAGGCGCGTGCGCAATTCCGGTGTTAAATCCTGCAAAGCCATGCCGATACGTTGCGGCGCCGGGGCGCTCGAATGCCGGAGCAGCCGGGGGTTCCAATACTCCGATGCTCCGCCGTTCCATCGCTCCGCCTGCCTTTTATGTCTGCAACCATTTCAAATCCCTGTGCCCGCGTCAAATGCTCCCCGCTTCAACCGCCAGCAATTCCCGCACGCGCTCGTCGCCCGCCGCATTCACTTGCTGCCAGGAACCGAGCACGACGAAGCGCCGGTCCTTCAACACGGCAAACTGCCGGCCCACTCCCTGCCACGGACGAAAATCGTGTGTCGTCACCACCAGAGTCGTGGGGCGGCCCTCCATCCACGGGTGCCCCCGCGACAACTGCCCGAGAAAATTCAGCCACCAGCCACGATGCCTCAAATCCAACCCCAAGAGCGGATTGTCCAGCAGCAGCACTCGCGGCTTGAGCATCAGCGCACGCGCCAGCCCCACGCGCTTGCGCCATGCGAGCGCCATGGCTCCCGGCGTGCTGTCCGCCCAGGACGCCAGCTCGGTCAAGTCCAGCAACGGCCGCACTTCCGCATCGGCGCCGGCGACCGTCAGGTTGCGATGATACCGCAACGGCAACGAAACGTTTTCCGAAACGGTTAGACGATTGAACAGCTTTGCCTCGTCGAAAACCATGCTCAACTGCAATCGTTCTCCCAACCGGTGCTCTTCGAACATCGGCATTCCCTTGCCAAAAAAATGATACGCCCCGCTCCCGGGCGCCGTCAGTCCGCCGGTCATCAGAAGAAAGTCCGTCTTGCCCGAGCCCTGCAACCCGCCCACGACCCAGAAATCGCCCGGCGCAACGGACCAATCCACACCCTCGAGCAGGATCGTTCCCGGGTCGGCCATGGCGGTCACGGTGGCGCCGCGCATTTCCAGCGCGAGTCCGGCTGCGGCGGGGTTGGAGGCGGCGGCAGTCATCAGAAGATGAGATAAATGACGATGAACACGGCATCGAGGAGAACGCACGCAATGACGCTTTGCGCGACGGCGCGGACGGTCGCGTGGGAAACTTCCTCCAGCCGGAGCGGCTGGGCCAGCCCGTGATAGCAGGTCACGATGGCGATGATGAAGCCGAACAAACCGGTCTTGACGGCCAGCAGCGCGAAATCCAATCCGCTCAACGCGCCTGCCAACTGCCTGAAGTATTCGGCCGGCTGCAGTGGCACCTCCTGGACGAACGCCCACAAATAACCGCTGACAATCGCCCCCAGAATCAGATAAACCGTCAGCGAAAAAACGCCCACCGCCATCCCGAACACCCGGGGGGCGACGAAATAATGAATGGGATCGATGCCCAGCGCCTCGAGGACTTCAACCTCCCCCAGAGCCCGTGCCGTGCCCAGATCGACGACATTGGCCGTGCCGACGCGGGCCAGCAGGAGCATCGCCGCGATGAGCGGCCCCAGTTCGCGCACCACAACGATGACCATGATCGTGCCGAGATAATTGATCGCGCCGACGCGCGTGAGCCAGGATACGGCCTGGCCGATTACCACCAATCCCAGCGCCGCGGCCACGAACAAGAACATCGGCAGCAGTCGCAGACCCGCCCGCGAAACTTCATGGATGGCCAGCGGATGAATCACCCGGCTTGACGCGCGGCATTTGGTGATCATCACGCCCAGGGTGATGAGCGCAAACGCGCCCAGGCCCTGGACCGTCCGGAGGAACCGGAAAAGCCTTCGCCCCAGGTAATGGGCGCACGACCGCGGAACCGGCACG
>JBEKFT010000183.1:0-4669 GCA_050013175.1 Verrucomicrobiota bacterium | reverse complement strand
TGCGCCAGTTCGAGGGCAGTCATTCGAGATGGCCGCAACGCGGCAGCCAAAGCGCAAAAGGAATCTCTTCGTTGCGCCTGGCGTGCATTCTTGCGGCAGTCATTTTACGCAGCCACCTTTTTCTGTGTCGAGAGGACCGGCTCTTTCGCCACCTTGTTCTGAAGCTTGATGAGCGCGTCCAGCAGCGCCTCCGGACGCGGCGGGCAGCCCGCCACATAGACATCCACCGGCAAAATGTGGTCCACGCCCTGTAACACCGAGTAGCTGCGGTACATGCCCCCCGTCGAAGCGCAGGCACCCATCGCGATCACCCACTTCGGCTCCGCCATCTGGTCGTAAATCCGCTTTACCGCCAGCGCCATCTTGTAGGTCACCGTCCCGGCAACGATCATCACGTCGGATTGCCGCGGAGAAAACCGCATCACTTCCGAACCGAACCGGGCGATGTCGAACCGACTGGCCCCGGCGGCCATCAGCTCGATGGCGCAACAGGCCAGCCCCATCGGCATCGGCCATAACGAGTTCTTGCGAAACCAATTAATGGCCGCATCCAGGCGGGTGTGAATCACGTCGCCTTCGATCTTTGAATCAAAACCGATTTCGGTGCGCGTCTGCATAAAGCCCAACGATGCCAGCCATCGGGTGGTTGCCCGAACGTAGTCGGCGTCAAAAACTCCGGCAAGTTGAATTTGTGATTTTTTTCACAAAGTCCGGTTTGGCGCCCCGCCTGCGCCGAAACGATGCAGTTGGAATCGGGGAGCATATGCGCCCGCGCGTGTTCCGACCGGCGCCTCGCCGGTCGGAGGAGGGCGCAACGCAATCACTCAACGGTGACTGGCCGCGCGGCCCAAAAGTGGCTGGCGAGGCGCCAACCACTGCACGCGAGGGCGCGTGCGCTCCCCTGCGACTGAATAGATACGGCCTGAAGGCCGCACGCCGGTGGCAGTGCTCAACTGCGCCCGGCAAAAGGCCGTATTTTCGCCTTGCTTTCGCCCCGCCCTGGCTTATTTTTGCTCCCGCCTGAGCTCCGCGTGTGCGGAAGTTCATTGAGGCTGAGAAATAGAAGTTAACGTATCACCTAACCCTCAACCCTCCGTTGCCACTGCAACGTTCGGTCGCGTTAGGCAATGGAGCCCGGTAAGCCCCGCGCCCACCCCGTCTCCTCCAGTCCAAGTCCGTCACCGTGTTATGCTGACCATGGAAGAAGCCCTGAAGCAAAGCAACACCCGCTTTGCCGCAGGCGAAATCGTCAAAGGCACCATCATCGAAGTCCGCCCCAAGGAAGTCCTCGTGGACATCGGCTACAAAAGCGAAGGCGTCATCGCCGGCGTCGAATTTGAAGACATCAAAGCCGTGAAAGTCGGCGACATCATCGATGTCCTGATTGAAAAGCTCGAGGACAAGGAAGGCATGGTCGTGCTCTCCCGCGAGAAGGCTGAGTTCAAGAAAAACTGGGAGCGCATCCTCACCATCTGCAACGAAGGCGGCACCATCAACGGCAAAGTCAAAGCCGTGGTCAAGGGCGGCCTCCTCGTCAATATCGGCGTCGAAGCCTTTCTGCCGGCCTCCCAGATCGACATCACCACCCCGAAAAACCTCCAGCAATACGTCAACAACAATTACGATTTCAAGGTCGTCAAGATCAACCAGGAACGCCAGAACATCGTCCTCTCGCGCCGCGAACTCATCGAGCAGGAACGCACCGAACGCCGCCAGAAACTCCTGTCCGAAATGACCCCGGGCGACATCCGCAAGGGCACGGTCAAGAACATCACCGACTTCGGCGCCTTCATCGACCTCAACGGAATCGACGGCCTGCTCCATATCACCGACATGAGCTGGGGCCGCATCGGCCATCCCTCCGAACTCCTCAAGGTCGGCCAGGACATCGACGTGGTGGTCCTCGACATCAACCGGGAGAAGGAACGCGTCAGCCTCGGCCTCAAGCAGAAGATGGCCAACCCCTGGGACAAAATCGAAACGAAATACCCCATCGGCGCCAAGATCAAAGGCCGCGTCGTCAACCTCGTGCCCTACGGCGCCTTCGTCGAACTCGAACCCGGCGTCGAAGGCCTCATCCACGTCACCGAACTCTCCTGGACCAAACGCATCGCCAAACCGTCCGACGTCCTTAAGCAGGAACAGGAAATCGACGCGGTCGTGCTCGGCATCAACCGGGAAGAGCAAAAGATCTCCCTCGGCATCCGCCAGCTCGAAACCAACCCGTGGGACAAGGCCCAGGAAAAATATCCGGTCGCCACCCGGGTCAAAGGCAAGATTCGCAACCTCACCAGCTACGGCGCCTTCATCGAACTCGAGGAAGGCCTGGACGGCATGATCCACGTCTCCGATATCTCCTGGACGCGCAAAATCAACCACCCGTCCGAAGTCCTCAAGAAGGGCGACGAAGTCGAAGCCATCGTTCTCGAGGTGGACAAGGCCAACCAGCGCATCGCCGTCGGCATCAAACAGCTCGCGGAAGATCCCTGGACCGCCATCGACCACCTCTACAAGGTCGGCGACCTCGTCACCGGCAACGTCACCAAGCTCGCCAGCTTCGGCGCCTTCATCGGACTGAAGCACGACATCGACGGCCTGGTGCATATCTCGCAGATCAGCGAAGAGCGCGTCGATAAAATCAAGAACGTGCTCAAGGTCGGCCAGGAAGTCACCGCCCGCGTCATCAAGATCGACAAGTCCGACCGGCGCATCGGCCTGTCCATCAAGGCGGCAAACTATTCGCAGGAACAACTCAAGGCCGAGCAGGCCGTCCTGGATGCGTTGAAACCGGGCGAAGACCTCGTCGCACTGCAACACGCCTTCGACGCCGCCGACGAAGCCCGTCATCAGGACGATAAGCCGGAATAAACCGGAACGCGCAATCTGCGCCCGATGAACATTCTGGCAGAACTGGACTGGCGGGGGCTGGTTGCGGATTGCACCGACCGCGTCGAATTGGCCAAAAGAACCGCCTCCGGCCCCATCACGCTTTACTGCGGATTCGATCCGACCGCTGACAGCCTGCATGTCGGGCATCTCATGGGGCAGGTGATGTTGCGCCGCTTTCAACTGGCCGGCCATCATCCCCTGCCGCTGGCGGGCGGCGCCACCGGCCAGATCGGCGATCCCAGCGGCAAAACCAGCGAACGGCAACTGCTCACGCGCGAGCAGATCACCCACAATGTCGAGTGCATCAAACGCCAGCTCGCACGCATCCTGGATTTCGACGGCAAAACCAACCCGGCGCGGCTGGTGGACAACGCGGCGTGGACGGCACAGATCTCGTTCCTCGATTTCCTGCGCGACGTGGGGAAACATTTCTCGGTCAACGTCATGATGCAGAAGGAAAGCGTCCGCGCGCGCATGGAGGATCGCGAGGCCGGCATCAGTTATGCCGAGTTCAGCTACATGCTCCTGCAGGCTTACGACTTTTGCCACCTGCGAAAGGAATTCAACTGCGAACTGCAGGTGGGCGGCAGCGATCAATGGGGCAACATCACCGCCGGAATCGATCTCATCCGCAAAAAACTCGGCGCGCCCGCGTACGGTCTGACGTTCCCGCTCCTCACCAAGGCCGACGGCACCAAGTTCGGCAAGACCGAGAGCGGCGCGGTCTGGCTCGATCCGCGCAAAACCAGCCCCTACCGTTTTTACCAGTTCTTCATCCAGGCGGACGACGGCAAGGTCATCGACTACCTCAAGATGCTCACGCTGCTGTCGCGCGAGGACATCGACGCCCTCGAGAGCAGCCACCGGGCAAATCCCGGCGCGCGCGAGGCGCACAAGGCGCTGGCCCGGGCTGTGACCACGCTCGTTCACGGCGAAACCGTCACCCTCGAAGCCATCCGTGCCAGCGAGATTCTTTTCGGCGGCGACCTCAAAGGCGTCTCCGAAGCCACCTTCAACGAAATCGTCGGTGAGGTCCCCACCAAGGAGATTGAACGCGCGAAACTCAGCGCCCCCGGTTTGCCGCTCGTCGAATTGCTGCTTCACTCCGGTCTTTGCCCCTCAAAAGGCCAGGCCCGCAAAGACGTCGAAGGCGGCGGCGTTTATGTGAACAACGTCCGCGAGTCGAATTTCCAAAGGGTGATCGCCGCAAACGATTTTCTCTTCGGGAAACACCTACTGCTTCGCAAAGGAAAAAAGAATTATGTCGTCATCACGGCGAAATAAGAAATGATGAAGGCTGAAGGTTGAAGCTGAAGCCGAAGAACAACCGATTTCCTCTCGCATGCTGCGCGAGCTTTAGGCGCGCGGCTCTGTGAGCCGCAGCAAGGTTGAAAAGCTAGACGATCCGGAATCTTCCCTCGCGCGTCGTGTTGTCATCGTTGCTGCAAGCCGCACGCCAACTCTCCGGACCGCAGCGCGTCTGAACGCAGATCCACCCGCCGATTTTGCTTCCACGGAATGGCTGGAGATGTAACTTCGTTCCGGCATTACCTCTAAAACAATGAGGCGTTTGGCAAAGCGCGGTTTATGGGTTTTGGCGGCCCTGTTGGCTTCGCTGGTGGGAGCTGTAAACTATTTGCATGAAACCTATCCCGTCCATCACCACTGCATCAAGTTTGTCGGCGTTGGTTTTCGATTATACGAGGGCGACAACCAGGGACGGCTTCCATTTACCACGAACGGTTTCGGTGACGCCTTGATGGCATTGGTCAAGAGTGGA
>JBEKFT010000182.1:0-4695 GCA_050013175.1 Verrucomicrobiota bacterium | reverse complement strand
GGCGCCGGCTCCGTATGATTGGGTCCCCTGGGCGTTTGAGGGATTGAACTCACGGAACTAATAATTATGGCTCCAAAAATTGCCGACAAAAGCGCGGCTGAAACCAAAACTGCAGAGGCGGCCAAGCTGGCGGCAACGCGCGAGCGCGACCTTGAAGCGGCCATTTCCTCGATCACAAAGGCGTATGGAGACGGCAGCATCATGCGGCTGGGCGATTCGCGCGCGCTTCGAAAGATTGACGTGATCCCCACCGGCGCGCTGGCCGTGGACCTGGCGCTGGGCGTGGGCGGGATCCCGCGCGGGCGCGTGGTGGAAATTTTCGGGCCGGAATCCTCCGGAAAAACCACGTTGATGCTTCACGTGATCGCCAGCGCGCAGAAAACCGGCGGTCTGGCGGCGTTCATCGATGCCGAGCACGCCCTGGATCCGGCCTACGCAAAGAAGCTGGGCGTCAACCTGGACGATCTGCTGGTGTCGCAGCCGGACAGCGGCGAGGAAGCGCTGACGATTTGTGAGACGCTGGCGCGTTCGAACGCGCTGGACGTGATCGTGATTGATTCGGTGGCGGCGCTGGTGCCGAAGGCGGAGTTGGAAGGCGAGATGGGCATGGCCACCATGGGGATGCAGGCCCGGCTGATGAGCCAGGCGCTGCGCAAACTGACGGCCATCCTCGCCAAAGCCAAAACAACGTGCGTCTTCACGAACCAGATTCGCGAGAAGCTGGGCGTCATGTTTGGCAACCCCGAGACCACGCCGGGCGGCAAGGCGCTGAAGTTTTATGCGAGCGTCCGCATCGACATCCGCCGCAAGGACACCATCAAGGACGCGGCGGGCAACGCGGTGGGCAACCACGTCAAGGTGAAGATCGTGAAGAACAAGGTCGCGCCGCCGTTTGCGGAAGCGGAATTCGACATCCTGTACAACCAGGGGATCAACAAGGAAGGCAGCATCCTCGACGTCGGGATCGAAAGCGGCGTGGTGGAAAAGAAGGGTGCGTGGCTTCAATTCGAGGGGGAATTGATCGGCCAGGGCAAGGACGCGGCGCAGAAGGCGCTGGTGGAAAAGCCGGAATTGGGCAAGAAAATCGTCGAGGCGATCCTGGCCAAGCGAGCGGCGCCAGCAGCAGAAGCCTGAATGGCGGGGAGGCAGCGGCTGAGGGGGATTCCCGGATGGGTCGTCAAGGGACCTCACGCTGCCCTGGCGCGCGGCCTTCAGGCCGTATCTATTCAGTCGCAGGGGAGCGCACGCGCCCTCGCGTGCAGTGGTTGGCGCCTCGCCAACCACTCTTGAGCCGTGCGGCC
This sequence comes from Verrucomicrobiota bacterium, assembly GCA_050013175.1. Taxonomy (GTDB): domain Bacteria; phylum Verrucomicrobiota; class Verrucomicrobiia; order Limisphaerales; family BOG-1460; genus BOG-1460. Next base: position 3,394 of record JBEKFT010000182.1, on the reverse strand, counting down.
AGTCCCCGTTTAGTGATTGCGTTGCGCCCTGCTCCGACCGGCGAGGCGCCGGTCGGAACACGCGAGGGCGCGTGTGCTCCCCAATTTCCAACTGCATCGTTGGCTTCAGGCCGCTTCAGTGTCCGAGCGGACAGAGACGAAGCGATTGACCTGTAGCCTTCCGAACGACGAAGCGGCGTAAATGCCGCGCTCCGGCCCGTGTGCAATCGCGGGCAGTGTCAAGATTTGCCCTTTTTGTGGGGAATATGCGATTTTTTGCTTGCGTATTTGCCGGTAAAAGGCTAAATACTTCCCAATATCACAGCGGCATGCACGTTCGACCAAAATCTGCATGAATAAGTTTCAACCGACGAGGGTGTCTTGAGCCGCCCTTATCCTCCACGTAATTTTTCTTCTTCCGGTTCATTCGTCAGGGTCAATGGGAAAATCCGTGCCCGCGAAGTCCGGGTCATTGGCGTCGAGGGCGCGCAGGTCGGCGTTCTGTCGCTGGGTGAAGCACTGAACATGGCGCGCGCCAACGGCGTGGACCTGGTGGAAGTTTCGGCGAATGCGGTGCCGCCGGTGTGCCGGCTGGTGGACTACGGAAAGTTCCGTTACGAACAGGCGAAGAAGGAGAAGGAATCCAGGAAGCACCAGCACGCCACGACGGTCAAGGAAGTCCAGCTCAGCCCGCGGATTGATCCGCACGATCTTTCGGTAAAGATCGGGCATGCGGTTGATTTTTTGTGCGAGGACATGAAGGTTAAAATCACGCTGAAGTTCCGGGGCCGTGAGATGGCGCACACGGAATTTGGTTTTGATGTTGTGCGGAAATTTCTTGCGGAAACCGCGCATGTTGGCCATACGGATTTCGACCCAAAACTGATCGGCAGGGGGATCCACGTGATGATCAGTCCGCTGCCGCGCAACAAGCGGGCCAGGAACCCACGCCAGGGCGCCGCCGAGCCGGGCGGGGTTGCGCACCCGCCTCCTCCACCGTCCCCCCTTCCGCCGCCCGAGAAGAGACAGGAACAGCAGTCCCCGGAGCCGGCAAACCAGCGCCAGAACGAATTCACGAACAATCCGTTTGCGCAACTCGAGGTCAGGTAGGGCCTAGTAGAAGCGTTTTGAGTGGGTCGGGCGTGTACAGCCAGGAAACCAAAAACGAGGCATCCGGGTAAATCGTCATTGGCGCAGATCCCTCAAGGCAGCTTGAGTATCCTGGGCGGGAGCGCCTTCACAGAGACGGTCCAACTCCGCATGAATTTGCTCTGCCGTGAGCCGCGCGCGCTTGCGGCGAGACAACACCAGCGGTTCCTTGCCGTCCTCCAGTTGCAACGATTGTCCCGGCTTCAGATGGGAAGCCAGCGACGGATTGCGAACCAATTCTCGTTTTGAGACCGTCTTCATGCTGACAAATATGTCAGCTAATTCCAGTATTTGCAAGTACGCGAGTTGAGAAACCAATCAGTGTTCGCAACGCTGACACAACCATCACCATCTGCCTTAGCCGTGCAAGTGGGTTGAAGCGGCTTGGAGACGTTGCAAGCTCCGTTGGCGGCTTTAATCACTTTCGACAAGTTTTTTCGATTTCGAAGACTCTATTCACTGACCGCGAAAATCCTCGACGAGCCGCGGAAAGCGGCAGTCCCGGCACACGGCGTCCGAGTGGTCGCAGAAATCCCGGACGATCTGGATGCATCCCTGCTGCTCCGCCGCGCGTCGCAACGTCCGTCGCGGCGCGTCCCCCAGAAGCCGCTGGCGGGCCAGGCGCAATACGGCGTTGTCCTGCGCCGCCGGCCAGGCCTGAAAACGGTGTTCGACGGAGTCCTGCAGGCTCTTGTTTTTTCCTTCCATCGCGCGAACCCAGAGCCAGGGCAGGATGACGTTCACCGCCAGGTCCGTGACGCGGGCCAGGCCCAGCAGGGGCTGTGGCTGTGCCATCCGCGCGGACCGGAGCGTCCAGTGCCAGGACCAGAAATCGTCGCGTGTGACCTGCAAAGCGTCCAGGAGCGACCCGGGTTCCTTTCCCTCCGGGAAATTCGTGGTGCACCAGCGTTCGATGTCAGCGATCAGCCTGCCGGAAACCAGCCAGTGCGCGGCGAGGGCCAGGCGCCGCTGCGGATGATTCGCCGGCCGCTGGCCGTGAAACCGCCACAGCGAGGGAGGCAGAATGCAATCCTCGAATTCCTCCCGGTCACGCCACCAACAATCCCAAACCCGGCGCAGATAGCCGTCGGCGCCCGTGCGCGAGCGGGTCAATTCGGAAGGCAACAAACCGCCGATGCCCAGCAATCGGGCTTGCAACTCGATCGGAGACATCGACGCAGCGAGCCAGCGCGGGCGTTGTTCGGCCAGGCGGCGCATCGGCCAGGTGTTGTGTTTGTAGCCGAGGGCTCGGAACAGGCCTTCCCAGAGCGATTGCTCCCACCCGACCTGCCGCGCGCGGGCTTGCAGTTGCTCCGCCTTGCTTCGGAACCGGATTTCAGCCGCGTCCCTGAGCAACCGGCCTTTCTCCTCCGCTGAAAGGATTTCGAGAGCGGGACAACATCGGCCTCGCAGAGTGTCAGGCATGACCGGCTCCTCCTCCGAATTCAACCACAAGCCGAGTTCGGCCAGCGTGGCATCGAGTTTGTCGCGGAGGACGAGAGTGGTCGGGGCCCCGCGCGCCGGGCGGTCTCCCTCCCAGATCACGTGCAGGATGACATCGCGGAACGCGGCGTTGCGGTCATGGCCGTGAGCGATCCAGCCGCCCGCGTGGACATCGACTTCCACGTCGCCCGAGCGGGGCGGTCCGTTGCCGAACCGAATGACCGCACCCCGGAAATCCGGCCCGCCTTCCCTGCTGATGAATCCGGGATGAAGCACTTGCAGGGTTTCACCGTCTAACGAGACGAGTGGATTGCGCCGGAGGCGCTGATGCAGCCAGACGGCCTGAAGCAGGCGTTCGGGCGGGGTTGCGCTTTGCTCGTGAAGGCGAGGCACCGCGCCGGCTTCGAGGCGCCACTGCGCATACAAGTTGTTCGGGAACGGCAACACCTTGCCCTCCGTTTTGCGCGCAGGCGCCCGCGATGTCAAGGCGACAGTGTCGCCGGGCGAAGGGCGAATTCATGAATTGGCCCTGCGTCAGGCCCCGCAGAGCGTTTTTGAGCTTGGACTTTTGCGGGCGGCGCGCAGAATGGGGTGGATCGAAAGGCGGCGCTGACGGTGAACACGAGCATGACTATGTTTTCAGAAAAGCCGAATTCGAATCGATGGACGGGACCTCTCCTGTTCGCGTGGCTTCTGCTGGCGGCGCCGGCGACTCCCGTGCCGGCGGTGGAGAGCGGTGTGCCCGATATTCGCCGCGACGCCACCGTCATCGCGGTCGAGCGCGTCGGGGATTTCAACGTCGTGCACCAGGGCGCGGTGGAAT
>JBEKFT010000181.1:0-4705 GCA_050013175.1 Verrucomicrobiota bacterium | reverse complement strand
AGCAGATTTGGGACGCCTTGATCGCGGAGTCTGCGGGATCCGCGACTCCGGAAGTTTTGGTCACATTTGACGTTCCGCTGTCGCAACGGCTGTCGGTTGAGGAATCGCTCGCTCTCGTGGCGAAACAAGGCTTCCAGCGTTTGTTGATCGAGAACCAACCGATGCGGCTGGACGACCCCCGCGTTGAATCCGTGTTCCGCGCTTCGAGCTCCGCGATTACGGTCGTTCAGGATCGCCTGAAACTGGCGTCCTCGCAGCGCTCCCGTTTCATCGAGGCCTGCGAACAGGCGTATCACTTCGGCAAAGGCCGGCTGGCGGTTCACGAATGGGATCCCGCCCATCAGGCGGTGCGCATCGCCGAGCGGTTCAGCAACCGCCTTCACTGCGCGCGGTGCGACATCGAATACCGTGAACCGACGCCGGCGCTGTTCAGCTTCAATCATCCCGCGGGCGCGTGCCCGGCTTGCCGCGGCTTTGGCCGCATGATTTCCATCGACTATGACCTGGCGCTGCCGGATCGCTCGAAGACGCTGGCGGAGGGCGTGGTTAGACCGTGGCTGACGGGGCACGGCATCGAGTCCCAGCAGGATCTGATTCGCGCGTGTCGGAAGCTGGGCATTCCGACGGATGTTCCCTTCGAGAAGCTTTCGAAGAGCAGGCAGAACCTTGTCATCGAGGGGGAGCCGGACTACGGCAAGGATGAGGAGCACGAATGGCCGCGCGCCTGGTACGGGGTCAAGGGTTACTTCCGCTGGCTAGAATCGAAGGCGTACAAAATGCACGTGCGCGTGCTGCTGTCGCGGTACCGAGCTTACACGACGTGTCCGGAGTGCGGAGGCGCTCGTTTCCGCCCGGAAACATTGCTTTACCGTTCGGGCACGCGGACGCTCGCCGATTTTTATGCGTTGCCGGTGCGCGACGCGCTGGCGGAGATCGAAAAGCTCTCGAAATCACGCCTCACCGATCCTGCACCGGCCCGCCACGACCCGGTTTCGATCATCTTGTCCGAAGTCCGGCTGCGCCTGAATTATCTGAATGAAGTCGGTCTCGGATACCTCACCCTGGACCGCCCGACGCGGTCGTTGTCCGGCGGCGAGACCGAGCGTGTCAACCTGACGACCTGTCTTGGCACGCGGTTGGTGAATACGTTGTTCGTTCTCGACGAACCCAGCGTGGGCCTGCATCCGCGCGACACGGAAAGATTGGTTCACATTCTCGAACAATTGCGGGACGCGGGGAACACCGTCGTGGTCGTCGAACACGAGGCAAGCGTGATCCGCGCAGCCGACCGGATTGTCGATCTCGGCCCGGGCCATGGCGCGACGGGCGGGCAGGTTGTCTTTGAAGGTACCTATGGTGAGATTCTGAAGTCGCGGGACTCCATCACGGGACATTACCTGAGCGGGAGAAAGAGGATCGAAATCCCCCGGCGCCGCACTGTCCACGCGACGGATGTGTCCCGTGCACGAGGTGCCGCGGGGCGGGGCGGGCGCGATTCCGGAGCGATGATTTTGCAGGAGGCGGCCGCCCCGATGGCGGGGTGGGGGAGTGCCGGCGGCGCCTTGAGACTCTCGCACGCTGCGCGTCACAACCTGAAAGATATCGCCGTCGAAATCCCGCTTGGACGGTTCGTCTGCGTCACGGGCGTCAGTGGCTCGGGCAAGACCACCCTGATGCGCGAGGTTTTGCTGCCTGCTCTGGAGAGCCATCTCAAATCTCAGGTTTCAAATCTCAATCTATCGCCGGTGAAGACGTCTGAGAGGATCGACGACGAGGATGAGGAGGAATCTCCGGTGCGCGTCGCGCAAGAGGCGGCGCGCCTTTCGGGCTGGGAAAACCTCGGGCGCGCGGTGCTGGTGGATCAGTCTCTCCTCGGCAAGACGCCGCGCTCGAATCCGGCAGTCTATATCGGGGCATTCGACCACATCCGCGAGTTCTACGCGCAATCCGAGCCGGCCCGGCGGCGCGGGCTGGGCGCGAGCGCGTTCAGTTTCAATTCCCCGCAGGGACAATGCGAACGCTGCCGCGGCGCGGGGTTTGAGAAGATCGAAATGCAATTCCTGAGCGACGTGTTCATCCGCTGCCCGGACTGTGGCGGGCGTCGCTACCGGCAGCACATCGTCGAGGTCAAGATCAGCCCGAATAGCGCCATCCAGACCCGAAAACCGGGCGCGCGGGCATCGGCATCCCCGGATCACGTTGTGCGCGAATGGTCTATCGCCGATATGCTCGATGCGACCGTGGACGAAGCCGTCGAGTTTCTGGGCGCGGCGCGGGATTCGCGGCCGGCGCAGCACGCGGTCGAAGGCCTGAAGCTGCTGCAGGAGGTCGGGCTGGGTTACCTGCGGCTTGGCCAACCCATCAACACCTTGTCCGGCGGCGAGAGCCAGCGGCTGAAACTGGTCCGGCACCTGGCCGAGGCGGTGGTCGAAAATTCAACGTCGAGGGGCCGGGGCCCGGCGCCCGACACTCGACCGACTTTGTTTCTGTTCGATGAACCGACCACCGGGTTGCATTTCGAGGATGTCCGTGTGCTGCTCGAAGTGTTCCAACGTTTGGTGGACTCGGGACATTCCGTCCTGGTCGTCGAACACAACCTGGACGTGATCAAGTCCGCCGACTGGATCATCGATCTGGGTCCCGGCGCGGGCGACGAGGGCGGCTGGATCGTGGCGCAGGGGACGCCGGAAGAGGTCGCCCGGTGCGAGGCGAGCCACACCGGCCGGTATCTGCGGGACCTGCCCGGAGCGCGATCCCTCGCGCGGCCCGCTTCGGCGGATTCCAGAGGACCCGGAGGGGGCCGGGAACGCGTCGCGGCGCTGCAGCCGTGCGACCACTGACCATGTTTCAACCGAACGAACCCACCGGCCCGGACGCCATCGCCATCCACGGCGCGCGGGAGCATAATCTGAAGAATCTTTTCCTCTCGATTCCGCGCGGGAAGTTCGTGGTCATCACGGGGGTGAGTGGATCGGGCAAGAGCACGCTCGCATTCGACCTGCTTTTTGCCGAAGGCCAGCGGCGGTTTCTGGATTCGATGAATGTGTACGCGCGGCAATTCGTGGAGCAACTCTCGCGTCCGGACGTGGATCTGATCACCGGGATTCCGCCGACGGTCAGCATCGAGCAACGCAATTCGCGCGGCGGCGGCAAGAGCACCGTCGCCACCGTCACCGAGATCTACCATTTCGTCCGGCTGCTGTTCGCGCGGTTGGGGACGCAGTTCTGTCCGGATTGCCGGCGGCCGGTGGAGGCGCAGACGCGGGACGAGCTGGGTCGGCGTCTGCGTCGGGAATTGCGGGAGCGGGGCGATCTTCTGCTGCTGGCGCCGGTGGTCAGGAATCGGAAGGGCTTCCACACCGACGTGGCGCAGTGGGCCGCGCGGAACGGCTACGCGGAAGTTCGGGCGGATGGCAGATTGTATTCAACGGACAAACCGTTCCGGCTGGACCGGTTCCGGGAACACGACGTGGAGATTGTGGTCGGCTCCGTGCCGGGAGCGCGATCAAAACGTTCCGGCGAGCCTCCGCTGCGGGAGCTCATTGACGAAGCACTGAAGGTCGGGCAGGGGACCCTGTTCGCGCTGGACGATCGCGGACAGGTTTCGATCCATTCCACGGAGCGCTCCTGTGCCAGGTGCGGACGTTCGTTTGCGCCGCTGGATCCGAAAAATTTCAGCTACAACTCGGCGCAAGGCTGGTGTCCGCGCTGCCGCGGATTCGGGGAGTTGTTTTACATGCCCGAAGGCGTGGACCGGGGCGCGCGGGAAGATTCGATCGCCGAGTCGTGGTTTAGCTGGCAGGAAGGGGAACGGGAAACGTGCCCGGACTGCAACGGCACGAGATTAAACCCCCTGGCGCGGGCCGTTCGATTGGAAATCAAAAATCAAAAATCAAAAATCAAAAATTCAACAGGCCTGGACCTCGACAGCCTGGCTCGAATGAGCGTCGAGAAGGCGGACCGACTGTTCCGCAAAATCAGGTTCCGGGGATCCGCGTCGGTCATTGCCCGGGACATCCTGCCGGAGATTTGCGAACGCCTGAAGTTCCTGTGCGAAGTTGGATTGGGTTATCTCCAGCTCGGGCGCGGCGTTCCCACTCTGTCCGGCGGTGAAAGCCGCCGCATCCGCCTGGCGGCACAGCTTGGGTCGAACCTGAGCGGCGTGCTTTACATCCTGGACGAACCCACCATCGGCCTTCATGCGCGCGACAACGAGCAATTGCTCGCGACGCTGCAACGGCTCAAGTCGCGGGGCAATTCCGTGCTGGTCGTCGAGCACGACGAGGAAACCATGCGGCGCGCCGATTACATTGTGGATCTTGGCCCGGGCGCCGGTGTTCATGGCGGCGAAGTTGTGGCCGCGGGCACGCTCGCCGAGTTGCTGCGGCACCCTGAATCCGTCACCGGCCGATGCCTGCGCGCGAACAGACGTTATCCGGCGCGCGGAGAGCGGCGTCCCGTGGCGGCGAACGGGAAGGGGGGACGGACGCGCCGGGTCCTCACGAATCCCGTCGCGGACGGAGCAAGCTGGCTCACGCTCGAGGGGGCCTCGAAGAACAACCTCAAGAACATCACGGTTCGCATTCCACTCGGCCGGCTGGTGTGCGTGACCGGCGTGAGCGGCTCGGGCAAGAGCACACTGGTTCGTGAATGCCTGTTGCCGGCGCTCGAAAGCAATTTGAAATCTCAGATTTCAAATTTGAAA
>JBEKFT010000180.1:0-4729 GCA_050013175.1 Verrucomicrobiota bacterium | reverse complement strand
CTGCGGGTCACAGACCCGCGGTCCGGCGCGCGGCTCTGCGAGCCGCAGCATGTCTGTTCGGGGGCGTCTGGAATTGATTCCCGGGGACTGCCACGCCGTTTGTCCACGCGGGAGTTGCCACCGTGTTGGCGGTGGCGAACCATTTCGCGTTGAACGTCGCTTCTCCGGCTGGAGACTAGACCTTCCAGATCATGTCCGCCACCGTGCGCCCAGCCGGAATGAACGGCAGCACGTGCTCGGTGTAAGGCACGATGACGTCGAGCACGAACGGCTCGTCACAATCGAGCATCCGTTGCATCGCCGCGCGCAAGTCCTTCCTGTAAATCACCCGCTCGCATTTCACGTCGAAGCTGCTGGCCACGGCGATATAATTCGGATAGATCTCCTTGGTGTTGAGAGGATCCCCGAGATAGGTGTGGCCGCGGTTGCCGCCGTAGAAGCGGTCCTCCCATTGCATCACCATGCCGAGATGCTGGTTGTTCAGGATGATCGCCTTGGCCGCGATCTTCTCGATGTGCGCCGTAGCCAGTTCCTGAATGTTCATCAGGAACGAGCCGTCGCCGTCGATGTCAACCACCTGCCGGTCCGGGCAGGCGACCTTCGCGCCGAGGGCGGCGGGGTAGCCATAGCCCATGGCGCCCAATCCGGCGCTGGTGAGGAGTTGGCGCGGATACTTGCACTTGTAATATTGCGCGGCCCACATCTGATGCTGTCCCACGCCGGTCGTGATGATCGCTTCCCCCTTCGTCAGGTCGTACAGCGTCTCGATCACCATCTGGGGCAGGATGACCTCGCTTTCCCTGCCTTTGAGATGATTGCGCATGTGCTCCGATTTCATGACTTCTTCCGTGACGCGGTAGCCGAACGGCGCTTTTTGCTTCCACGCGGCGATCTGCCCGTGCCATTCCGTGAATTTCTTTTCGATCGGCCGTTTCCGGAGCATCTCGTTCAACCGGCTCAGCGCGTAGTTGATGTCGCTGACCACCGGCAGGTTGGCCGGTTTGTTCTTGTTGATCTCCGAGGGGTCGATGTCGATATGGACGATCGTTCCCTTCTCGCAAAACTTGTCCACCTTGCCCGTGACGCGGTCGTCGAATCGCACGCCCAGGGCCAGGAGCAGATCGGCTCCCGGCGCGATCAGTTTCATGGGATCGGCGGGGTTCTTGCGCTGTTCGTACTCGCCGTTGACGGCCCAATTCGCGAAGGCCGCGCCATGCATGCCCAGCCAGCGGAGGGACAGCGGATGCGTTTCCGGAAACGCGCCGCAGCCCATGATGGTCGAGGTCACCGGAATCTGCGTGGCTTCGATGAACTTTGCGAGTTCCCCGCTTGCGTTGCCGGTGATGATGCCGCCGCCGACATAGAGCACGGGCCGCTCGGATTTCTCGATCAACCCGATGATTTCGTTCAGGACGAGATCGCTCGCGCGTTTGTCGGGATTGTAGCCGCGCACGCGGATCTCGGTCGGGAATACCGGCTGGGTGCGCGCCTGCTGGATGTTCTTTGGCACGTCGATCAACACCGGCCCGGGGCGCCCGGTTTGCGCAAGGTAAAAGGCTTCCTTGACGATGCGCGGGATGTCGTTGATGTCCGTGACCAGATAGCTGTGTTTCACGACCGGCAGCGTCATGCCGAAGATGTCCGTTTCCTGGAAGGCGCCCTTCCCGATCATGGCCTGCGGCACCTGGCCGGTGATGGCGACCAGCGGGACGGAATCCATGTAGGCGTCGGCGATGCCGGTGACGAGGTTGGTGGCGCCGGGGCCGCTGGTGGCCATGCAGACGCCGGCCCGGCCGGTAGCGCGGGCGTAGCCATCGGCGGCGAAGGCGCCGCCCTGCTCGTGGCGGGGCAGGATCACGCGGATCTTCTTCGAGCGCGTGAGCGCCTGATGAATTTCCATGCTCGCCCCGCCGGGATAGGCGAAGATCGTGTCCACGCCTTCGCGTTCGAGGCAGGCCACCAGGATCTCGCTGCCGGACATGGCGGGGCCGACCTCGGCGCGCCTGGCGGCGGGGGTCCGTTTCTCGGTTTCAGTGGTTGTTGTCTTGCTCATGTGCTCTTTCCTGTTGCGGCTGCCGGTCGCGGATCAAATAAAAAACCCACGACCGTTTCCAGCCGTGGGTTCTTGTCGAAATTCAACTTAACAACGACAAGCGCCAACGGCGTCGCTTCCTACGACGACGACTGCCAGCACGACTTGTCGGTTGTTACTTAACATTTGCAAGGACTGTATCGGCGAAGCCCGGTCCAGGTCAAGCCCGGATTCCAAGAAATCTCCGCTCGATTTTGGCAAAAATGCAACCTGTATTGGCCGGCCTCAGGGGGCTCAACTTCACGAAGGATTGACGAAAGCCATGCTGGTCAACCGGGCGCGACGGGTTTAAGGTATCCGCCAGAATCAACCCAGATTGCGTTCACTCATGAGAACACTGCTTCTTGCGGGCACCAAGAAGGGCCTTTTCACACTGACCAGCACGGACCGCCGGAGCTGGCAAATGCATGGCCCGTTCCAGACGGGGCGCGAAATCAATCACGCGATTTACGACCCGCGCAACCGCCGCATCTGCGCCACCGCCAACGACTCATGGTTCGGGTCGGAAGTGGTCTGGTCCGCGGATCTCGGCAAACACTGGGAATCCGCAAAGCGCAATCCGGCGTTCGGACGAAAATCGAAAGTCAAACTGGACCGCATCTGGCACCTCGAACCGGGCGGGGCCGGCGAACCGAAAGTCCTTTATGCGGGCGTTGCCCCGGCCGCCCTGTTTCGCAGTGACGATGCGGGGAAAACCTGGGAGGAGATTCAAACACTCAGCCGGCACCCGACCCGATCCAGATGGCATCCGGGCGCCGGCGGACTCTGTTTGCACTCCATCGTCGTGGATCCGGTGAAACCGGACCGGCTGTTCGTCGGCATCTCCGCCGTGGGGGTCTTCCGCACTGACGATGCCGGCAAAACGTGGCACACGGCCAATCAGGGAACACGCGCCAATTTTCTCCCGCAGAAATATCCCGAGTACGGCCAATGCGTCCACAAGTTGTTGATGGCCGACAGCCGGCAGTCCCTTTTGTTCCAACAAAATCATTGCGGCGTCTATCGAAGCGGCGACGCCGGGCGGAGCTGGCAGGAAATCACGAAGGGCCTGCCTTCGGACTTCGGATTTCCCCTCGCCATCCATCCGCGCGAGCCGGACACGATCTATGTCATTCCGCTGAAGGGCGCGGAATTTCGGTGTCCACCCGGCGGCAAACTGCGCGTGTTCCGCAGCCGCAACGGCGGCAGAACCTGGAAGGCGCTGACCAAAGGGCTTCCGCAGCAAAATGCATTCGCGGGAATTTATCGCGAAGGCATGGCAACGGATTCGGGCGATCCGGCCGGCGTTTATTTCGGCACCAATACGGGCAAACTTTTCGGCTCGGTTGACGAAGGCGATTCGTGGCGCCTGATCGCCGATGATCTGCCCCCGGTATATTCGGTCGCCACCGGGATGATTTGACATCGCCGGCGCGGAGTTTTGCTTTGCGCTGAGCTCTTGCGAACGTTACTGTGCAGACGGCTTGTCCGGTGGTGTAACGGTAGCACTAGGCCCTTTGGAGGCCTCTGTCTTGGTTCGAATCCAGGCCGGACAGCCATTTGACAGCAGCTAAGGTTATGGACCAGCCACCGCCAATCCCGGAAACCACTCCCCCGGCTCCGCCGCCACCTTCGGTGCCGGCGACGTCGCTTGCCGCGCGCTTGTTGAACGTCTTCGCCACGCCGAGCGACGTCTTCGAGGAGGTGAAAGCCGCCCTGCCATCCGTGGGCAACTGGCTCGTGCCGATCGTGATTTTCGGACTGGTGACGGCCGTATCGTCCGTCCTGGTTCTCTCCCAGCCCGCCATGGCGCAAAAGATCCACGAGAAGCAGGAAAAGGTCTTCGATGACCAGGTTAAAGCCGGCAAAGTCACCCAGGAACGAGCCGATCAAATGGAGAAGTATGCCGAACTGGCCGCAAAAATTGCCGGAGGAGTCGGCGGCTTTTTTATGGGCTTCATCACGGTGTTCGGGTGGGGGTTCTTGTTGTGGTTGATCGGCCGATTCGCTCTCAAGGCCGACCTGCGCTTCATGAAAGTGACTGAAGTGGCGGGTTTGGCGACTTCCATCAGCGCATTGGAATCCCTGGTCAGGATGCTGCTCATCTTCGGATTCAACAACCCGCTCGCGTCTCCCAGCATGGCAATGCTGCTGAAGAATCCGGATCCAAAGAACGGCCTGTTCACTCTCCTCAGCATGGTCAATATCATGACGTTTTGGGCCCTGGTGGTGCGGTCGATCGGACTGGGCAAGCTGGCCGGAGTGCCTACGGGCAGGGTCGTTGTGTGGGTCTTCGGGGCCTGGGCCGTTGTGATATCGATTTTGACCGCTTCCAGCATGGCCCTGCAAGGGGCGTTTGGGGGATAAGGCGGACGACTCTGTCGTCAACCCGGCGACGCGCTCGTTTCCAAGTGAAACAAATCAGCCGCAAGCGTGTCTATAAAATGATCGACTGACATGGCCTATTCAAAAAAGCGCAAACGGATCCTCGTTTTTTCCAGCATCGGCGCCGTTCTCGTGGTCTTGACCCTCGTGGCGATCCTCAGGAAAAAGGATCCCGTCATCACGGTTCAGGCCGAGAAGGTGACGCGCCGGGACCTGGTCGAGAGGGTCGTCGCCACCGGCAAGATCCAGCCGGTCACCCAGGTGGTCATCAGT
>JBEKFT010000179.1:0-4751 GCA_050013175.1 Verrucomicrobiota bacterium | reverse complement strand
AAGGCATTCCCGCTGCTGAAGAAACAGCACCCGGATGTGGTTGCCGACGCTGAGGCCAGGACGTTCGGAGACAATCCCCAGGTGACGGATTTCGACGACTACGAAATCCGCATCGAAGAAGTGTTCCGCTTCAACCGGGAAGACACTCTCGTTTTCCGCGTCACGCTGCGGAACAAGTCGGACAGGGAAATCCGTTACCTGCCCGGGAGCTTCTGCGTGCGGGCTGGCAACCGGCTCTATTACCAGTCCATCAGCGATGCGGCGGGCGTGCTGCCGCCAAGATCGTCCAGCACGGTGTACTTCGCCATCACCGGCACGCCGGACGGCGGGCGCAACGAGCTTTCGCTCAAGAACGAGTTTGCTGTGCTCGTGACGCGGATCACACATCAACCACCGCTCCCGACCGTGAACACCAATGTCCCTGAGACAAACGCCAAAGCAAATCCATGAAACCGCGTGATTTTCTTAACTTCTTCAAGACCAAGAGCGGCAAGCTCCTACTGTTTGCGGCGGTCTTTGGCGGTGGCCTTGTCATCTTCGGCGTATTCCGTGAAAGGTCGCGCAATCCTGACGACATCGCGTTGCCTGTTACACGCGCCCACACAAACGCCACCGACAGGCCGCAGGTGGTTCAATCGGTCGAGTTGCCGATGCAACCGTTCCATCCGCCGTCACCAAAGCCCGAACCGCTGCCGACCGTCAAAACCAATGATCGGCCCAACGTCATCATCGAGCAACATCCACAGGACAAGGCGCCGCCAACGCTCGCGCCCATCAGCCTGTTTGCCGATTCGACAACCGCAGACGCCGGGAAGAAAACCGTCAGCTCCATCTTTGCGCCGTTCGGACGGTTGATTCCGTGTGAAACCGTTATCACCGTGGATTCGGCTTCGATGCAGACGCCCATAATTGGGCTGGTCACGGAGAACATCTATCACGCGGGCAAGCTGGTGATCCCTGCTGGTACGGAAGTTCACGGCACGGCACAGACCGACCGGCATCGTGAACGCATTGCCAGCGGCAACAACTGGACGTTAGTGTGGCAGACGGGGGAAGAACTGCATTTGCGGGCCATTGTTCTCGACCGCGAGTTTTCCGGCGACCAGGAAGGTTGGGGCATCACGGACGGCAGCGCGGGCCTGCGCGGTCGCGTCATCAAGTCTGACAATCTGGCGGAAATCAAGCTGTTCGCCTCGACGTTTCTCTCCGGTGCCGCTGATGCCCTCACGGAAAAGCAGCAGACCGCCTTTGGTCCGATCAACAGCCCTTCGCTGAACAACGCGCCTTTTGAGGGGGCGCAGAAGGTTCTGGCGGAGTATTCGCAACGCATCTACGACTCGATCCAAAAGGATGGGTTCTACGTTCGCGTGCCGAGCGGCAAACAATTCTACCTCTATGTCCTGCAAACCGTTGACCGCGCTGACGCGATGATCGGCGGCTCGGATAAGCCGTTTACGGAGGAGCCCCTGACAAGCCCGGTCAAGTCAGACGCCCGTGCCGCATTCTCCGTCGTCCAGCCCGCATTCCGATCACCATCAGCCCTGATTAAACCATGAAATATCTCGCCCTCATTCCCCTCGTGCTCGTCGCCTCCTGCGTTTCGCGTCCGCAGCTTGCCGTTCGTCCCTTGCCGCCTCCGGCTGTGGGGCCGGTCAAGGCGGTGCGTTACGGCGAGATGGTTCGCGCGTACAACGTCGGCCGCAACGTGGACCCGAACCACCCTGAAACCATGCAGGAGGAACATGAGGTCTATCGCATTGAGGTATCCGCCCACTGGAATCTTCATCCCGGATTGGCCAGCGCCACCTCACTGAACCCGCCGCCTGACGCCGCATTCGCGCCGCCCCTGACCAACGACATGCTGGTCGCCGAAATGAACCGCCAGCGTGAGACGACCGCACTGGTCTTGCAACAGGCCGTCCGGCTGTCGCAGTCATACGCACAGTTGCAGAAGGTCTTCGCTGAAATGAAGAATGTCGCCCGAGACAACGCCGTCCTTGGCGCGCGGCTGGCCAATTCGGAACAGAAGATTGCCGCCTTCGAGAAGGAATTGCAGAAGCTCACTGCCGGGCCTTCATCGGCAACCAACGCCGTTCCCCCATTTTCGCCGGAACTCCCCGACCCTTTCAAACCATGAAGACACTTTGCCTGGGCGAGGCGGCTTGGCCGCTCCGCTCCGGTGAACGCGGCAAATGCCGCGCAACAAAAACCAATAAATCGAATCGTTATGACAAAACCGAAAACATCCGCGCCACCGGGCGCCGGCGGCTCTGCCGCCCCCACCGACCAGCCCACTTTCCGTAATAACCCGGAAGTGGATGCCAAGATTGATGCCCACATCAAAGACAACCCCAAATATTGGGCTTACGTCCAAGCGATGCCCCGCGAGCGGCTCGAACGCACCGTCGTCCTCAATGAAGTGCGCGAACTGGACCGCCAGCAGCGCATCCGGGAAGGCGTCTTGAAACAAATCGACCGCAACCCCGAACTGAAGCGGGCCTATGACCTTTTGGTTAAGGATCTGCCGGAGGACCAGAAGGAAGGGGTTATCGCCCAACTGGCCCGCTCGACGAGACGCGCAGTTGCCCGTTCCCAAGGCCAGCAGCAGGCCAAAGGGGAAGGGGTCGGTGTTTGAACCAGCCGCCAGTCCCCGGCTTGGGACTCCTTGGCTGCGAGTCCAAGCCGGGGCAATGGATTACTCGACAATATGTTCCAACAGGACCTCGGCCTTGATTTGGTCAACGAACTCCAGTGTTACCGGGGTATCTGGAACGCAAGCAAGGTCCATTTGGGCGACCACGAACGCACAACGTCCGACCCACTCAGGAAATCGCGTCCTGACTATGCAGTTCCAGATCAAGGTTTCGCGGCCTCCCATCCCAAACGATGCCAGGAGACCGCAGCCGTATTCGGGGATACTCCTCGTGCGCAGGTAGAACCCGATGGCGATTTCCGAATTCCTGGGCATACTCCTGAGCCTGAATTCAGCCAGGCCCTTGTAGTACTTCAGCCGGGCATTCTTGTTTTGATGGAATACCAGGTCGGCCTGTTTGAAATTCGCGCCCACCGTTCTGGTGAGTTGAACGTGCGACCGCGCGCAGATGGCGAGGTATTTCCTGCATTCGGCGAAAATCTGCTCTTCCAAGTAAGTTCCGCTGCGCCGGACGAGCCTCTTATCGCCGTGTCTCGAATCATCCAAAGGAGGTCTGGTCGTAAGAACGATCAGGTCCTCGGGTTTAATGAAGTCAAAGCTCTCCTTGCTCAATCCCGCCTGTTCACGCGGACAGTTTGGCGGATTAAAGATAATATGCCCATACTCGTATCCCTGCTTGATCAATGGGGCTGTGACTTCACTGAATGCCGCGCCGTCACGGATTTTGGAAATGTTGGGTTCCTCCCCGGGCCGAAGCGGCATCGAATATGCGAACCGATGATACTTCATAAGGCGCTCCCTTCTATCTGTGGTCAATGTATCAGATTATCGCATAGATTCAAGGGCACCCCCGCCACCGATGATAAAATCGAAACGAAATTCGTTTTCCATGGAAACAAATTTCGTTTCCTAATGTTGTTGCTTGATCTTCGGTTAGGGTGGAAGGCGTTCCCTTATGAATATGATCAATCAGCCAAGCCGCGTCTTTTAGGGGCTTCGTTCCTCTTCCCACGGTCGGATTCTTCCCCAAAACCAGACTGTGCATCCCGCGACGCCCAACCCTGCGTCGCTGCTCGCCTCTCGGGCGGAAAACGGAAATGCCGACTATGACGACAATCGGAGGTGCAGGTGCCCAAAGATGCAAATGTTATCGGGCGAAACGTGGCGTTCTTGCGCAACCAGCAGGGCTGGTCGCAAAGCGACCTCGTCACCCAATTGCATTTGGCTGGCGACATCAACATGACGCGGGAGAAACTTGCCAACATCGAAACGCGGCGCTCCGTGGCCACCTGCAAACAGATTGAATTCTTCGCCGAAGTGTTCGGCATCACGGAGCAGGATCTTTTCCCCAAGAAACGGCATTTTGTCGGCAAAACCGATCAATTGAAACTACGTATTTGTACCCGGCGAGGCGATCCGCTCCGTTCCCCCCAAGAATAGGCACTTCTTGCCCAATGCGCCCAAACCGATCACAATTTCATGGCTGTCCGACGCAACAACCGGGATTTAGACCAGCAGCTTGACCTTTTTACTGATCGAAGGCCGACACATGACACCATTGACCCAATACGGCCGGATGGCCGAGAAACACTGGCGCGAGCACTGCCCGAAGATGGTGCGAGAACTGGAACAGAAGGGATTGCTGTACCCGATGCTTCTGGAAGCCGAGGAAAAAACGAAGGACGAAATGGCCACATTGCGCCTGGAATTGATGAAGCAGGGAAAAACGGCGCAACAAGCGCAGACGCAGGCATGGGAAATGGTGAGGGAGAAATACATTCTGCTCCCACCGGAAGAATAGCCCGCCGCCACCAGGACGAACCGCCGAAGAACCTAAATGCCTACCGCATCACCGAGGCCGACCGGCTCGGCGAGGGCGGCCCAAAGCAGAAGTTTCGGCAGAATCTCAAAGCCATTGAAGTTCTGCGGAGGTTGGACGCTGAGGAGCGGCAAGCGACACCCGAGGAGAAGGCCGCACTGGTCAAATACGTCGGTTGGGGCGCAATGCCCCAGGTGTTTGACGATTACAATCGCGAGTGGGCCAAGGAACGCGAGGCACTTCAGACTTGCCTCGCGGACGATGAATACGAACACGCCC
>JBEKFT010000178.1:0-4763 GCA_050013175.1 Verrucomicrobiota bacterium | reverse complement strand
AAATTGAGGCGGCTCTACAATCGCAACTTCAAATCAGATTGCAATTCCGCAGTGCAAGAACAGGACACAAGTGTCCTTCAAACGGAAAACGTCCCCATCCGGGACTTCATATTGGGTCGGCGGCTTGGGAACTCCGAATCTGGCGAACATTTTGCTGCTAGAGAATGGCCCGGTCACTGCATTCATCCAAAATCAATGCGTCTGGCCGGGCCAATACGAAATGGCGACCACGACCTTCAGTGCGGGAGAAGAGGCCCAATTGGCCCAGACGATCGAGATGTTTGAAGTCATCACCGAGTCTCAGCCGCACGACTATCAGTCGCTCGAGATTCTGAAGGAGGCCTACTCGAAGTTGGGGCGCGAGAAGGACGTGGTGAAGACCTCGAAGCGCATTGCCGAGGCCTACGTTCAGATGGGGCAGCTTTCGTCGGCCATTCTCGAATACGAAACGATCCTCCAGCACAATGCGGACGACCCGGATGTGCGCCAGGCCCTCAAGCGGATCGAGAGCAAGGCGAACAACTTCGCCCAGGACTCGGTCGTGTCCGAGCCGGCCGCCGTCAATCCGCCGCCCGAATCGCTCAAGGCCTCGAAGGCCCCCGGCAAACCCGCTCCCGCTCCGGTGGAGGATGGGCGGCAGGCGATGCACAAGGTTTTTGTCGAAGCCAAGATCATCACTTCGGGTGATTTCGATTTATGCTGGGTGACGCCGGATCTTTCCGCGCCGCCCAACGGGGTGGTGGAGCCGTTCGTCCAGATCCTGGCGGACAAGGGGATTCTCCCGGTGGAGAGATCGCTGAAAATCCTCACCGACAAATCGCGCACGGCGTTTCTACCGCTGGAGAAGTATGAGACCGACATTGAATTGGCGCGGGGTTTTCCGGCCGATGTTTGCCGGCGCTGGTGCGTGCTTCCGTTCGACCGCATGAGCAAGTCGATCCTCGTCGCCACGGCCAATCCCTTTAATCAACAGGCGGCAAAAGAACTGGCGGCAGCCACGCCGCACCGCCTGTTGTGGTATCTCACGTCCCCCATCGATCTGGTGCAGAACCTGCGGAAGGCATTCCGATAAGCCCATGCCTCCTGTCAAATCATTCGGTGAACGCATTGCGGACGTTTTGGTGGAAGACGGTCTGTTGACGCCAACTCAGGTGGGAGAACTGCTCGAGCAGCAGAAAAAGGGCGGCACGCGCCTGCTGAAGCTCATTCTCGAGAAGGCCTATGTGAGCGAGCAGGACATGGCGGTTTGCATGGGCCGTGTGCTGAAGACGCTGCCTATCAATCTTTCCCACATCACGATTCCCGCCGAGCTGGCCGAACTGCTGCCCAGCGAGGTCTGCCACAACCACAAGGTCGTCCCCGTCTCGCGCCTGGAGAACAAATTGTTCATCGCCATGGCCGATCCGCTCAACGTGCTGGCCATCGACGATGTCCGGCGCATCACGCGGCTGGAAGTGGCCCCGCTGATCGCCTCCGAGAAATCCATCATCGACAAGCTGAACCACCTCGATGCCGCCAAGGGTGGCAGCATGGAGGACATCATCGAGGATGCGAAAAAGAAGGCGGATGGCGAGGCGGATGATGACCATGTCGAGCTGGCCCGGGAATCCGTTGAAGAAGTCAACCTGGATCAACTTGCCGCTTCGAGCGAAGAGGCGCCCGTCATCAAGCTGGCGAATCTGATCCTGGTGCAGGCGATCAAGGACCGTGCGAGCGACATTCATCTGGAGCCGTTCGAGAAGAGCGTGCGATTGCGCTACCGTATTGACGGAGTGCTTGTGGACGCGACACCTCCGCCCAAGCAACTGCAACTGGCGCTGGCGTCGCGATTCAAGATCATGAGCAGCCTGGATATCGCCGAGCGGCGGCTTCCCCAGGACGGGCGCATGCGGGTGAGAGTCAGCGGCAAGGATTACGATCTTCGCGTCTCCATCATGCCCACCGTTCATGGCGAGAAAATCGTCCTGCGGGTGCTCGACAAGTCGAATCTTTCCGCGAGCCTGGACAAGCTCGGGCTGGACCCCGATACGTTCCAGCAGGTCAAAGCCGCCGTGGACGCTCCGCACGGTTTGATTCTGGTGACCGGGCCGACCGGTTCCGGCAAGACGACCACCCTTTATTCCGCCCTCAACGAACTGAACAATCCGATTTACAACATCAGCACCGTCGAGGATCCGGTCGAGTTTCAAATCCCCGGCATCAACCAGGTGCCTGTCAAAAAGGAAATCGGGCTCACCTTCGCCAACGCGCTCCGGTCGATCCTGCGCCAAGACCCCGACATCATCATGATCGGCGAAATCCGCGATACCGAGACTGCGGAGATTGCCATTGAAGCCGCCCTCACCGGCCACCAGGTGCTGAGCACCATGCACTGCAACGACGCGCCGGGCGCCATCGCCCGCCTGGACGACATGGGCGTCGCGCCGTTTCTGATCTCATCGTCGGTGATTCTGGCCTGTGCGCAACGACTCATGCGCCGCATCTGCTCGCATTGCAAGGAACCGGTGACCTATCCGGAGAAGATGTACCGGGATCTGAACATCGACCCGAGCATGTTCGACGGTGTGACGCTGTATCGGGGACGCGGTTGCGACCGCTGCAAGAATTCAGGCTATGCGGGCCGCATGGCGATCATCGAAGCAATGACCGTCACGGACGAAATCCGCAAGCTGATCATCACGCGCGCCAATTCTCGCGAAATCGGAAAAGTCGCCATCGGCCAAGGCATGAGAACGCTGCGCATGGTCGCTCTGGATCGCGTGCGTGAGGGCATGACCACCCTCGAACAGGTGCTTCTGCTGACGGCCGCGCACTGAACCCGCAGGCCCGACCCTCGCGCTGGAGGCCGCAGACCGAATCCTGATGCACGGCAACTTCATCCGCCCCCTTCATGAATCGGCCCTGCGAGGCCCGTGACCGGCGTTTTCGGGGGTTCCCAATCCCGGGGGGTCTTCGTAACCTTCGGCGATGTTCGAACTCGAAGAAGCCCTAGCGCGAATCCTCGCCGTTCTTCCAAAGCCTGAAAGCGAGACCCTTTCGCTCCGGGAGGCGCACGGGCGGGTTCTTCTGGACCGGGTGGCGGCCGCGGTGGATCTGCCTCCCTTCGACAATTCCCCGGTGGATGGTTACGCGGTGCGCGCAGCGGATGTCGCCGGGGTCAACCCGGGAGCGCCCGCGCGTCTCCGTCTTGTCGGAAGGGTTCCGGCGGGTGAAACCTTTTCGGGCGAACTGACCGCAGGCACCTGCGTGCGGCTGTTCACCGGGTCGCCCCTGCCGCGTGGGGCGGACGCCGTCGTGATGCAGGAGGAAACGCGCATCCCAGCGGATCGGCCGGGCGAAGTGCTGGTGCTGGAACCGGTCCGGCCGTGGGAAAACGTGCGATTCCGGGGAGAGGACGTGAAACGCGGCGCGACGCTCATCGAAGCGGGCGAGGGGCTGACCGTTGGTCGGATGGCGCTGCTCGCGGCGGCGGGCGTAAGCCAGGTGAACGTCGGCCGCCGGCCGGTGGCGGGTTTGCTGGCCGCCGGTTCCGAATTGAAGGAGCCTGGTGAAGTGCTTGTGGCAGGACAAATCTACGAGAGCAACCGGACCGGTTTGGCTCCACTCATCGAAAGCGCCGGCGCGATCGTGAAGGTGTTCCCGATCGTTCCGGATGACCTCGATGCCACCCGCAAGGCATTGGGGCGCTCGCTCGGCGAGTGTGACCTTGTCATCACGTGCGGCGGCGTTTCGGTGGGCGAGATGGATTTCATCAAAAGCGTGTTCGAGCAGCTCGGGGGGGAGCTGCAATTCTGGAAAGTGGCGATGAAACCGGGGAGGCCGTTCACATTCGGCCGCTGCGGAAGCAAATGGCTGTTCGGTTTGCCGGGGAATCCTGTTTCCGCCCTGGTCACTTTTATGCTCCTGGCCCGGCCGGCGTTGCGGCGCTGGCAGGGGGCCGGAGTCGTCGGATTGCCGGCGTCCCCGGGCGTGCTGGCTGAACCGCTGGCAAACGCCGGATCGCTCCGGCATTTCATGCGGGTGACAATGGACGGCATGGGGAAGGTCCGCTCCGCCGGTTTTCAAGCGTCCCACATTCTAAGTTCGTTCGCCGAGGCGAACGGCCTGGTGGATGTCGCGCCACAAACGGATCTCCCGGCCGGGACGATCGTTCAGGTGCTGCGCTGGGAATAGGCGGGGCTCAAAACGCCCGCTGCGGAAGAACGGAGAAAATCGGTTTCGGAGCCGGGATACTGGTCTGGGGCGGAGTGTTGGGGACGGGGGCAAGGCTCGAAGGCACCGGCGCCTGGGGAGCGGTGGGTGCGAGAAGACCCGGATCGAGCGTCGGGTTCACGGTTGACGGTGCCATGGCGAAGGGGTTGTACGGGTCCGACACGAGAGGAGTCGCCAGGCTGCCGGTTGACAACGGATTCTGGCCAGCAGAAGACGTGAGTTGCCCGGAATCATACAGGGGCGTCGGCTTCGGCGAATAACCCAGGAGCGCCTTATAGTCATCGATCTGTCTTCTCTGGAGCTCTTCCGCACGCTTGGTTTCCAGCAACAGATCCGCGTCCTCACCGCGATTGTCACGAGGCCCGAACAGATCCATAAGACTGCCCGGCCTGTCGCCGGGGTAGGAAGAGCGTGAATTGGGATCGAAACGCGGAAGCCTGTTCGGAGACAAATACGCCGAATCGTCCCAGCTCGGTCTCGAATCTTCGGAGTCCGAAGAATCTCTCTGATCGCCCGTCTGGGTCCGTGACCAGAACGAACCCGAGGGATTC
>JBEKFT010000177.1:0-4792 GCA_050013175.1 Verrucomicrobiota bacterium | reverse complement strand
GGCTGCGTCCGGAAGATTGGCAGAAAAAGGGAAGTGGCGTCTTCGCCTTTCACAAACTATCCCCGGGCGGCCACCTGCTCCAGCTTATGGGACGGCTACCCTCGGGTCAGATTGTCTATAGCGAAGGCTTTGCCTTCACCGCCGAGAAGGGGAAGCAATACAATTTCGCGCTGGAGCTGAAACCGGGCATTCGCTTGGAGGGACGTCTCGACGACAAAGTGCCGCGGCCGGTGAAAAATGGGCGAGTCTTGATCAGTGTGCGTCCCAAAGAATTTCCTGCGCTCCCAGTTATCGAAGATTATTACGCCAACTTTGACAAATATGGCTATTTTTATTTCTGGCACAGCTTCCGGCCCATTGCCGAGGATGGGACCTTTGTCTTCGAGTCCGTTCCTCCGGGCGACGTGGATGTGATTGTCCAAGGCGATGGCTTTGTTTCCCAGAATGGCAGTCAGGTCAGGAATCGTCTTCCAGATCATACATTAGGACTCCCCAATGTGATCGGCGTGCCACAGCTTTTTCCACTTCATGCACCGCTTGCAAAAATTGAAGTTGCGACCGAACCCACCGCGACCTTGGAGGTAAGAGCCATAACAAAATTGGGGATGCCGGTTGACGGGGCCTGGGTTTCCTTGTCTCCCAACGTAATGCGGATACAGGGGGGAATCTTTGGTCGGATGGAGCACTCCAGCGAAGAACCCTTTCGAACCTTGAAGCCCCTTCCTGAGCTCCCTTATCACGGTGTCACCGATAAGAGCGGGAAGGTCGTCATTCGGAACCTTCCAGCCGTTGCCGATGGTGTGGGCATTCAACATGCGAAGTTCGAAGCGCCTCTCAACGACGTTCATGGCTTGCCCAACCGGTTCACTCGTCTGAAACTTTCGCCAGGAGTAACCAATAAAGTGGAATGGACGCTCCAGCCGAAAGGAACGGAATTCGTCGGGAGTGCCTTATGAACGTCCCCC
Organism: Verrucomicrobiota bacterium; assembly: GCA_050013175.1. Lineage (GTDB taxonomy): Bacteria > Verrucomicrobiota > Verrucomicrobiia > Limisphaerales > BOG-1460 > BOG-1460. Next base: position 3,827 of record JBEKFT010000177.1, on the reverse strand, counting down.
TCTCGCTGTCTCCGAAGAACGCGGTTGATGGAAAACCGGATAGCGAACTCTGTTCGGCTAGGCATTCGCTCAGGCCGGTCCATTTCTATTGCCGGGCGCCGGAGGCAAGATCCGTTCAACTGGCCGGCGATTTCAATCATTGGAGTCCGTTGCCCATGCAACGGCGCGACGATGGCTGGTGGTTCATCCAAGTCATGCTCGTCCACGGCCATCATCAGTACCATTTCCTGGTGGACGGCAAACCGGTGCTCGACCCTCGGGCAACGGGAAAGGGCCGGAGTGAATTGAACGAAGAGGTTTCGGTGGTTGGCGTTGGATGAAGTGGGAAGAGGCTGTCGCGCGCGGAGTGCCAAAAGGCAGTTTTGCAGCCGAAGCAACGTGAAAGTGCCGGCGAGCAGCGTTTTCGGCTTGGCAGCGTAAATAAACATCCGCGCGCCTCGCGGAGTCGTAAGTGTTCGGATCGGGTGTTGTCCAGAAGATGTCGTGATGGCGTGATGGGTGGAGGCTGTAAGGGAAACCGTTCTTGTGGGAAATGTGGAAGGGTTATGAAGAGGCTCGATGCCATTTGGGGTGCGCAGCGGAACCATGAACCGGCTCGTAGCGGCGGTTGTCAAACTGCCGCTACACGGTTCATGGGGAGCCCCGCCGCCCTCTCTGGCGCGCTTCGGAGTTATGAAACCACCCAGAAGCGGAACGCCGGATTCATCCGGCAGAAGGGGACGCCGGCAGTGGTTCTGCCGGATGAATCTGGTGTTTCTGGACGTGGGTTCATAGATAGGCCCGCGGCCAGAGATGGCTGCGGTACGGCGCTCCTCGGTAGCGGAACCAAGTCAAACGGACCTCGGGCGTTTCCTCTTGAAAAGAACTTGGTGGACGACAACAACACGGACTTTTGCCACCAGGCGGTTCGGGCGTGGAAGGCGCTGGTTGAAATTGCTGACAATGAGCGCGTGGCACCGCTCTTAGCTGCGTGGGCCAAGGCACGCATCGACCCGCTGGATCCGGGCGCGGCCATCCGGCCGGCGCTTTCTCCCCGGCCTCAAGCCGAACGCCCGATCGCCTGATGGATGTAATGGAGGGAGATTATGTGGCACATCAAGGGTTTGAACGGCGGAAATGGGACAATCGAATCCGTGGCGCTGGCGATCGCACGGGTTCCTCGCAGCGCCAGCCCGGCACGGGACGCATCTGCAGTGTCCGGCCTCATGCAGTGTCAAGGCCTTCTCAAGCAACGGCTCAGAAGGCCGCTGCTTGACCTGTTCCATGAACTGACCGGGCTGCACCTTCATGTGTGGTGGCACGAGACGGTGGCTGGATTGCAAACGGATAATCTCCCCAAGCTTTGTCCCACGGCGCGCAAGTGTCCAGAGGGCAGATTTCCTGAAGCGTGTGAAGCATGCCAGAGGATTTGGTGGCAGCAAGTGGGCAACGGGCAACAGACGGAGCAGCGCTTTGCCGGCCTTTGCGGCTCGATTAACTACTACGGCTCTTTTGAATTCCTTGGCTTGCGTCCAGTAACGCTCCTGTTGCAGCAGATCGAGCTGGTTTCCCCTGCCGGCGAGCTGGCGTTCACAAGTGCGGTGAGCCTGACCCAGCTCATCATTCACGATCTGAAAGCCACGCTGGAAGCAGGGCGAGTCATTCATGAGGCTGGGAGAACGGATTCTGCGTTGGCGGCACGAGAACGCGCGAAGTGTTCCGAAAGCGCCCGTTCGCGAAGAATTTCGGAGCTTGCGGCGAGGTCCGTTCCTGCCGAATTGGCCCGGTGCGGGTCTGGCGCTCCAGAGACGTTCGGGCAACAGAGGGGCGTCAGCCACAGCCAGCAGATTGTTCAACAGATGCTGGATTACATCCACGAACATTACTGCAGCCCCATTCAGCTTGACGACCTGGCGCGGGCCGTAAACATGAACGCCGATTATGTTTCCAACTTGTTCTCAGCGACGATGGGCATGACGTTCCACCGTTATCTCGAGGACCTCCGGCTCGCCAGGGCCAAGAGCCTGCTTCGGGATCCCCTGAAGCGAGTCTGCGAAGTGGCCTATGCCGTCGGCTACCCCAATCCGAACCACTTCCGCAACGTCTTCAAGACCCGTGTCGGCATGCCGCCCTCTGCCTGGAGAGAGACTTCCGAGTCCGCCAGCCACGGGTAATGAGCCTGGATTGGGTCTTCCGGGCGGCCTCCGGCCCGACAATCCAAAGAATCGTGTGCTTTTCCAAAGACTTCACCGTTGTCCGAACTGCGCCGAGTGTGGCAAAAGGGAGTCAGGTATGAACCATCTCAAATCGGGAGTTCAACAATTGCTTCCAGACCAACTTCAAAAACCGGGCACAGGCGCTTGTCGAGTCTCCCCTTGGAGAATCGCTCTTCGCCTCGCAGCGCAAGGTCCCTCAACGAAAAGTCGTGCCGTGAAGATGACAAGTGTCCCACTGAACAGATGAAGGATGAAACACACACCAGGAGAAAGACTATGAAGAACATACATTTAGTGATTGCAGTCGCGGCAGCTATGGTCGTGCCCACCATGGTCGTTCCGGCCAGAGCGGCGACCCCAGCCCAGATTGATCAAGCCATATTGAACGGACTGACCTGGTTGGTAAGCCAACAGAACAGCGACGGTTCCTGGGGTTATCCCTCCTCGGACCAACGTTATAACCCCGTAGCCTATACCGGCTTTGCTCTCGTCAAGCTGCAGGAGCGTGCATTCGAACTGGGCTATGCTTCTCCGTTCGACGACTCATACCCATACAAGACAAACGTGATCAACGGTCTGAACTATCTCTTCAAGCAGGCGACAACAAATGGGGCCGGGATAACGGGAATCTGTTTCGTCCCCGGTAGTGAGGACACCGAGACTTATTGCACTGGAATAGCGATGATGGCTATCGCCGCCAGCAGGGCTTCGACCAACGTCGTCAACGTCCCGAATCCTGTCGTGAACGGCATGACCTATAAGGCAGTCCTGCAATCGATTGTAAACTATTTTGCAGCGGCGCAGAATCCGGATGGCGGCTGGCGATACTATGCTTCAAACGAGCCAAGTGACAATTCCAATACTGGCTTTGCCGTCATGGGCCTTCGCTACGCCGAATCGCCGATCTTTGGCTTCAACTGCTTAATTCCTGCGACACTGAAGGCTGGGCTCAGCAATTGGATAAACGCAATACAGGTCAATGGTGGAGCAAATGACGGAGGATCAGATTACCAGGTTAACTCCGGTTGGGTCAATGTGCTTAAGACCGGCAATTTGCTATTCGAGATGGGGTTGGTCGGTGATAACGCGTCAACTCAAAGAGTTCAGCGTGCCGTTGCCTACATCCAAAGGAACTGGAACGACAGCAATGAGGATCCAGGTTGGAGGCCCCACAACTTCTTAGCCATGGACTGTCTGATGGAGGGCTTTGGAAGCTTGGGCATCGAAACCCTCACCGTAGGCGGCACGAGTGTTGGCTGGTTCGGACAGTTTGCTGACGCCATAGTGGCAAGCCAACTGAGCAACGGCTCCTGGCCCCAAGACGTTGTTCCGGCATATACGACAGACCCGATGCTAACCACCGAGTGGGCGCTCATTGTCTTGGAGAGGGTACCCCCAGTTGACACCTTGCAAATCATACCGCAATAGGCTTTGATGCCACGGCATGCCCTGGCGGCCCGTTCAGCATAACGAACGAGACTTTCTCTTTGACCGACATAGGGACGAATTCAGTCAGCGACCTCCGGCAAAGCCGGAGGCTTGAGATAGCGTGAACCGCTCAAAGCGGTTGTTTGTTATCGTGAGGCGCTCAAAGCGCCATCATCTCTAGTTGTTCGAGGCGTCGATCTTCTT
>JBEKFT010000176.1:0-4800 GCA_050013175.1 Verrucomicrobiota bacterium | reverse complement strand
ATTCCACGGTTGCACGCCGGCAATGATTTCGTAAGGCAAATCGTCCTCAAATTTCAGCTCCTCGCGAACGTAACTGTTCATCGCCGCGGAAAAGGGTCCGTAGGTTGCCGCGTAGGAAGGGTCGAAATCCGGCGATGGCGCCGCCGCATCGTCGTCGCGGCCCGTGATGCGGGCGTCGTAACCGCCCAGAATGAGTCCCCGATCCTGCAGCAACTGCCTGCGGAAAACGTCGGGGTCAATGCGCAGCTTGTTATCTTCGATCACCCGGGGCGTCAGGCCGGTGAGCCGCGCCAGTTCCGCGACGATCCTGTTTCGATCCGCGGCGGGCAGTGAGGCGCCCTGCTCGAGCGCGGCCGTATATCGGGTCCGGACAAATTCGCGCGCCTCGGCCAGGGCCCCGGGCAGATCGGCTTGCAGGTCGGGCGGGAGTTTGTGGTGGAAATGCGCCGCGGCCGTGTAGCCCGGCAGAAATAGATAAAACGGCAAATCATTGCCTGGCCCGCTCTCGATCGTGGCGAAGTCCAGGACGCCGGAGACAAGGATCAGCCCATCGAGATACATCCCGTAGCGGGACCGCAAATGATCCGCCAGTCCCGCCGCGCGGAAGACGCCGTAGCTCTCGCCGCAAAGATACTTCGGAGAAAGCCAGCGCTCGTGCCGCGTCGTCCAGAGCCGGATGAATTCACCGACGGAATCCAGGTCCGCGGATTGTCCGAAGAAGGTCTCGGGCTTCTCGTCTTTGACGGCGCGGCTGAACCCGGTCGCGATCGGATCGATGAACACCAGATCGCTGGCGTCCAGGATGGAATACTCATTGTCCACCAACCCGAACGGCGGCCTGGGCAGCGTGCCGTCCTCGTTCATCTTGACGCGACGCGGACCGAGCGCCCCGAGGTGCAGCCAGACCGACGACGATCCCGGTCCGCCATTGAAGCAAAACGTGACAACCCGGGAGGATTTGTTGGTCTCATCGGCCCGCGTGTAGGCCACATAGAAAACCGAGCCGCGCGAGGCGCCGTCAGGTTTAAGCAGCGGGAGCATTCCCGTTTCCGTCACGTAACTCACGTTTCGGCCGGCGATCCGGACCGTGTTGGTCGTGAACACCGGCTTGTGCGTCGCGTCGGGAATCACCGACTCGAAAGGCCTGGCGGCGGGCAGTGAGTTTGTTCCGCCGGCCGGAGCATTGGTTTGGGGAATGTCCGCCGCGCGAAGGCAGAGGGCGGAAGCCATCAGCAACATCAGATTGGTTTTCATCATTTGAGACTCCGCCAGTGTGCGCGGAACACCCATGGCGCGGCCAGCCAATTATTGCCCGGCGAATTAGTCCCTCTCTTTGCCGCGCTGGGTCTATCCGTGGTTTCCAACTGTATTGTTGGGGGTTAATCCGGGCGGGCTCCCCGCGAAGAGGACGTGGCAGGGAAGTTGGAAATTCTCATTGCAAATGATTTGCAAAAACAAACGGGCCGGGTTATGAATTGCGTGATGCAACAGAGCATTCGAGAAGTGGGGCTGTGCCTGGCGCTGGCCTGCGGCTTCGGGCTCGGGCGGACGGCGGAGGCCGCCCCGCTGAAAATTGTGACCAGTTTTGTACCGGCCTACTGTTTCGCCGCCAACGCCGCGGGCGATCTCGCCACGGTGGAGAATCTCCTGCCCGCCGATGTGGACCCGCACGATTATCAGCTCGCACCGAAGGACCTGGTCAAGCTGGGCGAGGCGGACGTGGTCGTTGTCAACGGCCTTTCGCTCGAAGGCTGGCTGAACAAGGCGATCGAGTCCGCAGGCGGACGACATTTCCCGAGGGTCGTCCAGCTCGCAGGCGGCTTGAGCGCCAGGGAATTGATTTACGACGCGGACGCCCCCTGGGCGCAGCCTGCGGAATTTCATCCGGCGATGGAAAGCCGCTTTGCCAATCCGCACCTCTGGCTGGACCCGCAACTGGCGGAGCATGCCATGACGAACATCTGCCGGGCGCTGCAAGCGGCTGATCCGGCCAATGCGGCCGCTTACGCGCGCAACACCGGGGCCTACGTCCTGCGGCTGCAAAAACTGGACGAAGACATCAGAGCCGCCGCCGCTTCGTTCACCCGCCGCGACATCGTCACGGATCACAACGCCTTTCCCTACTTCGCGCGGCGGTACGGGTTGAACGTGGTCGGTGTGGTGGAGGAGGTGGACGAAGTTCCGCCCTCGCCAAAACAACTGGTGCGGTTGGAGCGGGCAATGCAGGCGAAGCGGATCACCGTCATTTTTACCTCGCCGCCCACACCGCCCCGCGAAGCCTCGCAGATCGCCTCCGACCTGGGCATCGCGGTCGCCACCCTCAACACCATAGAGATCGGCCCGCTGAAGGGGTCCACTTACGAGGACGAGATGCGCCAGAACCTGAAGGTGCTCGAAACCCATCTCCGCTGATGCCCGCCTCCCATGGTCATTTCGCTGCGGACCTGGCGGTCGAAGTCCAGGATGTGCGGGTGTCTTTCGACGGCCAGCCTGTGCTTCGCGGCGTGGATCTTCGCATTCCACGGGGCCAACTGGTGGCGTTGATCGGTCCGAACGGTTCGGGGAAAACCACCCTGCTGCGCTGTCTGCTGGGGTTGCAAAGGGTGGACGCCGGCGAGGTCAAATTGCTCGGTGAATCCGATGTGCAAGAGGCGTTGCCGCGCGTCGGCTACGTTCCGCAGCGGCTGGCCCTGGACCGAAGTTTCGTCCTGAGCGTCCGCGAGTTTCTGTCGCTGCGCCTGCGCCGGACGCGGCACTGGTTCTGGCGGCCGCATCGCGTGATCGACCGGATCCTGAGCGAGACGCTCGTTGAGATCGGCGTGGAACCGATGCTGGATCGCCCGCTGGCGCAGCTTTCCGGCGGCCAGTTGCAGCGCGTGCTGATTGCGTTCAGCCTGCTGGGCAAGCCGGAACTGCTGTTGCTGGACGAGCCGACGGCGGGTGTGGACACGCCGGGCGAACAGACGTTTTACGAACTCATCGCCGAGATCCATCGGCGCCACCAGCTCACGGTCCTCCTGGTTTCGCACGATTTATCCATGGTTTACCGGCACGCGTCGTGGGTCTATGCGCTGAACGGGGTGATCTGTTGCGAAGGCTCGCCGGAGCAGGTGATGAACACCGAGTCATTGAAGGCGGCCTACGGCATCCACGTTTCACCGTACCATCATCATCATGTTCACTGAGCCCTTCATGCAACGGGCGCTGCTGGCGGCGCTGCTGCTGGCGCCGCTGTGCGCGCTGCTCGGCGTGTTCGTCACCGCAAGGCGGCTGGCGTTTTTCAGCGACACGATTTCCCACGGCGCGCTGGCCGGGGTGGCGCTTGGCTTTTGGTGGGGGCTGGCGGACCCGACCCTGCCGATGGTTGGATTCAGCCTTCTGGTGGCCGTCGCCGTGTTGTGGCTGAAGGAAAACACGGAATTGCTCACGGACACGATCCTGGCGGTGGTGCTTTCCGGCTCGGTCTCCTTCGGCATCATTCTGTTGAGCCTGCTCAAGGGTTATCGGGGCGAGATCCAACGGTATTTGTTTGGTGACATCCTGGCCGTCAGCCCGCAGGACGTGGCGTGGACGGTCGCGCTGTTCGTCGTGGTGGGGGTGGGCATCCTGGCCCGGCTGAGTTCGCTCGCGCTGCTGACGGCCAGCGAGGAGATGGCGCACGTTTGCGGCGTGCCGGTGCAGCGTCTGAACTACCTGTTCGTCCTGACGCTGGCTCTGGTGGTGGCGATGAGCATCCACCTGCTCGGAATCATTTTGGTGACATCATTGCTCGTCATCCCGCCGGCCGCGGCGCGGTCGCTCAGCCGCAACTTCCGCCAGCACATCACGCTCAGCGTCCTCGTCGGCCTCGTTGGCGGGCTTGGGGGCATCATGCTTTCGTATCAAATCGACGCGCCGTGCGGCCCGACGATTGTCCTGACGTGCATCGCGATGTTCCTGCTGTCGCTGGCCGCCGGCTGGCTGCGTTCGCGCAGGAATGCGGCTCAAGCATCATGAAAGCGCATGCCCATCCCCATTCGTCGCGACGGCAGGAATTGTCCGCGTTGACCAGTCGTTTGCGGGGACACACCCGCAAGATCACCGGTCCGCGCCAGGCGATTCTGGAGATTCTGCGGAGGCATCCGCATCCGCTCACCACCAAGGAAATCTTCGCCGCCCTGCCTGGAGGCCGGTGCGATCTGGCCACGATTTACCGTTCGATGCATCTGCTGGAGGAAATGGGCATGGTGAAGCGGTTTGATTTCGGCGACGGCGCGGCGCGGTTTGAATTGGTGGGCGAAGACAACGACGGTCATCACCATCACCTGGTTTGCACGCGTTGCGCCGAAGTCGTGGAGATCGAGGAATGCTCGATACGCGAGTTGGAAGAGCACATTGCCGCGCGCAACGGTTTCGCCACCGTCACGCACAAGCTGGAATTCTTCGGGCTTTGTCCACGCTGCCAGCGGTGAGTTTCACCGGGCGGCATCCCGGTTTCAAGACCCGGTGAATCCCTCGGACCCATTCCAGTCTGCCCCGGATTTTCGGGAGCCATCGCCCGTGCTAAGGTTTCAAGGATGTGCCGTGCCCCATGGTGTGGCGTGAAGCGGCCAGGATCCGAACCGAGTTGAAGCGATGAACAAATTGAACCCACCGGACAGTCATCATCTGGATGCCGCCCAGGGCTGGCTCGGCCTCGGCGACTGGGCGTCCGCGAACCACGAATTGGACGAGATCAGTCTTGAATTCTGCACGCACCACATGGTGTTACAGACCCGTTTTCAAGTCTATGCAGCGGCCAATCTCTGGGGGATGGCTGCG
>JBEKFT010000175.1:0-4808 GCA_050013175.1 Verrucomicrobiota bacterium | reverse complement strand
GCCCTGGCGATCCGGCCCGAATCTCCTGACGCGCGCTACAATTTTGCGCTGGCGCTCAAAAAGGCCAATTGTCTCCTGGACGCTGTGAATGAGCTGCAAAAGCTTCTGTCCATCTATCCCAACGAACCTCGCGCGCACCTCGTGCTGGGCAATATTTACGCGCAACAGTTGCACCAGCCCCCCAAGGCGCGCCAGCATTACCAGAAAGTCCTGGAAGCGGACCCGCACAGCCCCCAGGCAGCCACCATCCGATACTGGTTGATCGACAATCCCCCCTGATTTCTGGCACAGATCTCGCTGTCAAAGTCCTTTATGGCCAGGGCCATCAATCGCATTGAGGCCGGCCGACAGGACAAAAATGACGTTCGACAAGATGCCGTTTAACTGGTTTGACCTGCTGATCGTGGTCGCCTTGTTGGTGGGTGTGCAACGCGGCCGCAAGCACGGCATGTCAGAAGAACTGCTGCTGCTGCTGAAGTGGCTGGCCCTCATGTTCGGTTGCGCCTATCTTTACGAACCAATAGGGAGCGTCATCGCCACGTCCTCGTCCGTCTTCAGCCTGCTCAACGGTAACCTCATCGCCTACGTCGGCATCGCCCTGGTGATCGCCGCCTTCTTTGCGCTGATCAAGAAGATGACCGGTGAGAAGGTGGTCAGCAGCGAGGTTTTTGGAGGCAGTGAATTTTATCTGGGCATACTCGCCGGAATGGTCCGGTTCTCCTGCATGGTCATCATGGGGATGGCTCTGCTGAACGCGCGCAGTTTCAACCAGGCCGAAATCCGGGCCGACATCAACTACCAGAACGACATTTACGGGAGCACCTACTTCCCGAAGCTCTACAACGTGCAATCGCAGGTGTTCGAGCATTCGCTGGCGGGTCCCTGGATCAAAGACAACCTGAGCTTCCTCCTGATCAAATCCGCCCTTCCCGACAGAAAAGAATTGAAACGGCGCGAAGTTCAATTGTAATAGTCGCGCGGCGCGGATCATCGGCGCCGAACGATTCATTACATGCCCGGCTTGTTTTCTTCCGGCACACTCGAACAGATTCGCGCAGCCAGCGACATCGTGGACGTGATCGGCTCCTCGCTGCCGCTCAAACGCGCGGGCGCCAATTTCGTCGCGCTCTGCCCGTTTCACAAGGAGAAGACCCCCAGCTTCAACGTCAATCCTCACCGTCAGATTTTCCATTGCTTTGGCTGCCATAAGGGCGGCGACGTGTTCAAATTCATCGAGTACTACGAAAACGTCTCGTTCCCGGAAGCCGTCAAACGCCTGGCCGACCGCGCCAAAATTCCGCTGGAGCAGGAGTCCGGGCCCGGCGGACAGCAGACGCGGCACCTCAAGGAAACCCTCCTGCAAATCCACGAACAGATCGCCCAGCGCTGGCAGAATGCGCTCGCCGGCGAAGCCGGCGCCCAGATCGCCCGCGATTACCTTTCCCAGCGCGGGGTGAGTGCCGACGCCGTCAAATTGTTCCGCCTCGGTTACGCGCCCGATCTTTGGGACGACACGGTGAATTGGGCCAGGAGCAAGGGGCACGAACTGGCGCTGGTGGAAAAGGCCGGACTCATTCTGCGGAAGGAAGGCGCCGACCATTACTACGACCGTTTTCGCGGCCGCCTGATGTTTCCGATCTGCGACGAGCAGGGCAGGGTGGTCGGCTTCAGCGGCCGGGCGCTGGCGGGCGATGAGCAAACCGCCAAATACGTCAACTCGCCCGAAACCCCCATTTTCACCAAGAGCCGGATCTTCTTCGGGCTCGACAAATCGAAACGATCTCTTCTCGACGCCGGCTGCGCGGTGGTGTGCGAAGGCCAGCTTGATTTGATCGCGTGCTTCATGGGCGGCGTTCAGAACGTGGTGGCGCCGCAGGGCACCGCATTTACCGCCGACCACGCGCGCATCCTCAAACGTTATGTGGAGGAAGTGGTGTTGTGCTTCGATTCCGACGAGGCGGGCCAGAATGCCGCGGTGCGCTCGCTGGATCATCTCCTGGCCTCCGGCCTCGCCGTCCGCGTGGCGGTCGTCCCGGCTCCGCACGACCCGGACAGTTTCATCAAGGCCCATGGCAGCGAGGCGTTCCGCAAACTCGTTGACCAGGCGGAGGGATTCTTCGACTTCTACCTTCACCGATTGTGCTCGACGAACGATGCCGCGACCGACAGAGGGCGCCAGGCCATCCTGCGCGGCATGGCGGAAGCCGTCCGGAAAACTGGCAGTCCCGTGCTCGTGGATAAATACGCGCAGAAAACCGCGCTGCGACTGGGAGTATCCTCCGACGCCGTGCGCGCCGAGTTCAAGAATGCGTTCCGAAACAAAGCGCCTGCGGCCGATCCTGCCGGCGACGAGCAACCGGGTCCGGAGCCGCAGCGCCCTTCGCCGCACGAATACTGGGTGCTCAAATTGCTGTTCCTGCACGAGGAACTCGTGGAATGGTGCGCCGCGCACCTGGACCCGGACTGGATCCAGCATCCGATCATCCGACAGGTGGTTTTAAAGCGGATCGAGGCCCATCGAACGCAGGCATGGAAAAACCTTGGAACCTTTCTGGACGGTTGCGAAGTGCCGGAAATGCAACATTTGATCACGGAAGCCGCCGCCGAAGAACGTCCCATCCCTCATCCGCCTCAACAACTCGCCGATGTCACGCTCAAATTGCGCAACCAATTCATCGACCGGCGGCTCCATGAATTGATCCAGCTCGCAAACCAGCCCGGGACCGACGACGCAACGCGCGTCGAAATGCTGCGGCGACAGCAGGATCTCAGGGGATTGAAACGGCAGCCGCTTCAGAAACCTTTGTAGCCGCCAATGTGAGTTGGCGAATCTGCCCCGCGGTAATGGTGTCCGCCAATTCACATTGGCGGCTACGTCACTAGGATCCCTACTTCGCGCCCTGGTCGATCCACGCGCGGATCAACCCGATCTGCTCGCTCGTCAGCGACGGGATGTTCAACTTGTTGGCGGGCGGCGGCATCCAATCATCCTTATCCCCGAGGTGCGCGACGTTGATGACCAGCAGGCTCTTCGAGCTGACACCCGGTTGGATGACTTTGCCGTCGTGCCCGTCGTTGAGGACTCCCGCCAGGCTGTCCAATCGCAGTTTCGCCTTCGGTTTCTGGCCGCTGTGGCACTTGACGCACGACTTGTCCAGAATGGGTTTGATGTCCGCCTGGTAGGTCAAATCCTTCAGCATCGAGGGCGGCGGAAGTTTGCTCACGTCCACGTCCCTGGCAATGCCGATCAGAGCCAGGCTCATGCCGCCAAGGATCCCGAGTTTGGTTTGAACACGCATAGTTTGGTTTGCGCAGAGTGTCCGACAAGAGACTTCGAACGTCAAGGTTTCACGACCTCATTTTGTTTCATGCTTGCATCGGATGATAAGGTTGCCATTTACTAACGGCAGCGAACCGAGCGAGGCCTTATGATATGATTATCTACGCATTGTGTCTGGTTGTCGGAATCCTGTTCACCTTCGGCAGCGCCATCGCGGGACATTTCTTCGGGGGCCACGATTCGGGCGTTGGAACGGGAGGTCATGCGGAGGCCGGGTTCGACCACAGCGGCATGCCGGGGATCTCCTTTTTCAGCCCGACTGTTCTGGCTAGTTTCGTGACGGCATTTGGGGCGTTCGGGCTGGTCTTCAGCCGGATCGACGCGACCCGGAGCCCGTGGGTCAGCGCACCCCTGGCGCTCGTCGGCGGCGGCCTCATCGCCGGCGCCGTTTTCTGGCTCTTCAACACCCTGTTCAACAAAACCCAGAGCTCCAGCGAGTCGCACGTCGCCTCGCTGGTCGGCCAAACCGCCTCGATCCTCACCCCGATTCCCCGAGACGGGGTGGGGGAAATTGCCTATGTGCAGGGCGGCTCCCGCTACACCGCACCGGCACGGTCCGAAAAGGGCGTGCCGGTCGCCGCTGGCCAGACTGTGACGATCACGCGCGTGGTGGGAACCCAGTTTTACGTGCAGGCAACACAAGAATAGTGCGCAGCATCAACCCAACAACCCCATTCCTCAATGAATCCCTATCCGATCCTCGCCGTCGCCGGAGACATTCCCTGGATGACCATCATCGCGAGCGCAGTGGCTCTCATGCTGGTCTTCTTCATCTTCGCCGGCATCTGGGCCAGCCGCTACACGAAAGTGGGGCCCAACCAGGTCCTCGTCATCTCCGGACGCAAACACCACATTGTGGATCCGGACGGGCAGGCGCGCGACGTCGGCTTCCGCGTCGTCAAGGGCGGCGGCGTCTTCGTCTGGCCGGTGTTCGAGAAGGTCGATATTCTTTCGCTCGAGCTGCTCACCATCGACGTGCAGACGCCCGAAGTTTACACCAGCAAAGGAGTGCCGGTGCGCGTGGACGGGGTGGCCCAGGTGAAGGTCAAGGGCGATGATATTTCCATCGCCACCGCCGCGGAGCAATTCCTCAGCAAAGGGGTTGACGACATCAAAAATATCGCCATGCAGACGCTGGAAGGCCACCTGCGCGCCATCCTCGGCACCATGACGGTGGAGGACATCTACCAGAACCGCGACGCCTTTGCCTCCAAGGTCCAGGAAGTGGCGGCAGGCGACATGGCCAACATGGGCCTGCAGATCGTCAGCTTCACGATCCGCGACATCCGCGACAGCCAGGGCTACCTCGATGCGTTGGGCAAACCGCGCATCGCACAGGTCAAGCGCGATGCCGTCATCGCCCAGGCCGAAGCCGACCGTGACGCCATGATTCGCTCCTCCCAGGCCACGCAGGCGGGGCAGGAAGCCAAATTTGTCGCGGATACCAAAATCGCCGAGGCCCAGCGCG
>JBEKFT010000174.1:0-4817 GCA_050013175.1 Verrucomicrobiota bacterium | reverse complement strand
CAACCCGAACCCCTGCCGGTGCTGTGGCGCCGGCTCCGGGAGAAATACCCTTCCAGCTTCACGACTTCCGCGGAGGAAATTGCCGCCTGGCATGAGTCTCAGGCGGAGGAATGCGAGGCCCAACAGCAGTGGTTCGCCGCCGCGTTTCACCTGGGACGCCTTCTGAACTCGCACCCGGACAATCCGACGCTTTCGGCGCGCCTGGACTGCGCGAAGGAACACCTGCGAAAAGGAGATTGATCACCCGGGCGCAGGAACCTCCGCCCAATTCGCCGGCGTCGCTTGCTTTTCACCCGTTGTGCCGGTCGATGCGACACCCGCCGCAGCCGCCACTGCCGCATCGGCCCGGTCGCGCCGGCGGCTGTGGCGCTCCTGCCACGCCGCCCACGGAAAGAGCGCGGCAATCACCAGAAGCCCGATCAGGATCTGCGGCACGCTTGAAAGCGACCCGGTTTGAATGAGGATGATTGCGCCGATGGCCAGTGGCACATGGAAGGAAAACACTGCCAACGAATGCCGCCCCAGCAGAGCGACCGGCGACAGCAATGGCGGCAGGAACGCGGGGTTCCAGGCCAGCAGCAGCACCACCCAGGCCGCAAAGTTCAACAACCGCAACGGTCCCAGCGTCCATTTGTCCACCCAAAGGTAAACGTCCTGAGAAAACCAGGCCTGCGGCCACAATCCGTGACGCGAGAGCAGTCCCGCCAGCACAATCACCAGCGAAACCGCGCCCAGCCCCGGGCGCCATCCGCGCCGGAGGAGCGGTCGCCGAAACGCCGTTTCTCCCACCGCCAACCCCGCCACCCAGAGGAACTGCCAGGCTGCCAGATCAAACGAACCCAGACGCACCGGGAGCAGTCTCGACGGATCGCCCAGGACGCGCGCGTCCAGCTTGAACTGAACCATCAGCCAGCCAAGGGCCGAGACCGCCAGCACGATCGCCCAACCGCGCCGGCGGGCGGCCGCCAACAGCAACGGCGTCAGACCCAGAAAAATCACGTAAAGCGGCAGGATGTCGAAGAGCGGCGGTTGATGCAGGAGCAGCGGCATCAGGGCCAGGCTGCCCCAGGGATGCGCGAGGAAATCATGGAATTGATTCGCCAGCGGCGCCAATCGGTTGCCGGCCGCCCAGGCCAGCGCGACCGCAGGCGCCAACATCGCCAGATGAATGAAGTAAACCCGCCTGGCGCGAGCCCACACCTTGCCCGACATGACGGTCCAGCCCGCTTGCGCGTGGGATTTTCCATAGACATAACCCGCCAGCGTAGCGCCCAGAAAAATGAATCCCTCGGCGGCACTGGTAAAGCCAAAGGGCTCCTGGAGCAGGTGGGACAACGGCGTGGGCACATGCACCGCAGCCATGATGATCAACAGCAGGCCGCGGATTGCATCCAACCTGGTGTCCCGCCGCTTGACGCCTGTTATCATCGTGTCACCAGGGTCACAGCGTTATGGCCGTGTTGAAGGTCGGTTCAGGCGCGTTCACCGGCGACGTCTGAAACATGCGGTGGCTCCGGCCGGCCCGAACGATCCTGGCCATCGATTCTCCACGGGAACTGAACCGGATCCTGACGGGCGACGGCACCTCAGCGCGGTCGCTGAAAAGTACTGTGCAGAAAATAACATTTCGGCTCGAACGAATGGGCATGCGCCCTCCTTGGCAGAGAGCGTGCCAAGCGCGATGAACGCGGCGCGGCCTTTCTGCGATAAAGAGTTGTGACGATCTGTGCGCAACGCAGCCCCGCGGCACCTGTTATTTTGTTGCCACTTCGGACAATTCTGTTTCCAGCCGGAGCCGGCGCTTCGCGAACGGCTGGCTGCCTGGATTGGGTCACGCAGAATAAATCGCAACACCGAAAACCCCGGCCGCCGGCGCATCCCCAAACGAGTCGCCGATCCGGATTCGCACGCTTTCATAAGGTTCGCCGCGATTTCCATTGTCTGGGCTCGCATCGCCGGCAGGCTGGCATGACGATTGCATCAGGAGTGGGCAGGTAACAAACATGATTCAGCGCAATGAGACATTAGTCAGGGATGACCGTGGCCAGGACCGGCAGAATCGGACTGCTGTGCGGCCGAATCGCAGCACGCTCCGGGTCTGGCTGGTGGACAACGACCAGGAGTTTTGCTCGCTCCTCGCGCGGCTGCTGGTTCTCGGAGGCGGCATCGAGTGCCCGCGATCCTTCCCCTCCGCCGAAGCGGTCCTGGACGCCCTCCCATGCGAGGAAGCTCCCGATGTGATTTTGCTCGATATCGACATGGGCGGGATGAGCGGCCTCGATGCCATACGTCCCATCAAGGCACTGGCGGGCGCGACCCACATTTTCATGCTCACCGCGTTTTACGACAGTCAACGGAGGTGCCGCGCGCTGCGGGATGGGGCCACGGACT
Source organism: Verrucomicrobiota bacterium (assembly GCA_050013175.1). Taxonomy (GTDB): domain Bacteria; phylum Verrucomicrobiota; class Verrucomicrobiia; order Limisphaerales; family BOG-1460; genus BOG-1460. Next base: position 2,426 of record JBEKFT010000174.1, on the reverse strand, counting down.
TCCTTTTGAAAATGGACACGGTGGAAAAGATTTCGAAGCGCATTCGACAGACCCCTGAGCAGGGAGCGGAGTCTGTTCCAGGTTTAGGGTGGGGAACCGCAGTGCCGGGGGCGGCAGACGCCGCACCCCCGGGCAGTGCGTTAACAGAGTGGCCAAGACGCCGCGCACCGGAGTACACAATCGGGCGCTCCAGCAACCATGACGTGACGCAGCAACACCCGGATCGAGGCCGCCGGAGTGTGCCGTGGCGGAGCGCGTCGAGTCGGCTGGTGCGCGGCGTCGGCTATCTGCGCGCCCTCTTCGGGCCCGGCCCCGCTCCGACGCGTTGAAAGCCTGCAAGCAGCGGCTCTCCAGGAACCGAGCCTCTGTAGCCGCCGTTGTGAAACGGCGGAGATCGCAACTGTGGGATGGATCCGCATTGGCGGCTACAAGGTTTCAGGGTCCGCATGCACTCCCGTTCTCGAGCCAAGTCTTCGGCGATACTCCGCACGATCACGCCCAGGTTGCGCGCCGAGGGGTTGCCGTTGTGGTTCAGCATCCGGTGGAGCGTCTTTTCGCCCAGGCCAGTCTGACGCGCGAGTTCCTTGAATGTGATTTCCGCGTGAACCAAGTCGCGCAGCCTGGAGAGCGCCTCTGTCGTCCGACCTTCCAGTAGCATTTCAATTGCGCCGGCATAAAACAGACGCGCAAATCTGCGGTCGCGTTTGATCCGCGCCACGATGGTATCTTTGTAATCTCGTTTCAGTGCCATTTTCACGCCTTGCAGAGCGTTTTGACGCAAAAGCTGTTGAGGCTTTCGCCTTCAGCAAGTGCCTTGGCCGCGAGGCGGCGGTGTAAGGCGGGTTCAACGCGCAGCACAAATTTGCCGCTAAATTGTTTGGTAGTCAGCGGTTCGGGTAACTTGCGCCCGTCCGTTTCCAGAATCTCAATCCATTCTTCCACAATCCGGCACAGTTCGGCATACACCTTCGCCTCGTCCTTGCCGTGGCAGCACGGGCCAATGAGCGGCGGAGCGCTACCCACAAAGCAACCGTCCTCGTCGCTCCACTCCACAAGTTTCGTGTAGCGGGCAGCTCTGGCTTTCAATTCACTTCGTTTCATTTCTGCGATTCCTCAATTCTCCGCCGCACCTGGCGCTCCTGATACGGGAAGGCATCGTCACCGGGATGACCGCTGATGGTCACCCTCATTCCTTTCGAGTGCATATAATTCCGGTGACTGCCCTTACCGCCCCGGTTCACGAATCCGGCCTTTTCCAAGTCGACAATCAGCTGGCGTACCTTGCGCGGCATTTCAGTATCAAATTAGTATCACTGGCGTTTGCCGGTGTCAACTCCTCATTGCCTGTCGTTGCGAGTCGTGTTGCTTCACCATTGCCCGCCCCGCTGCCGGCGCAGGAGCGCGTCCTGCACGCTTGGCCAGTCATCAAGGCAACGCCTGCCGATTTTGATGAAGGGAAGGAGTCCCTTGGCTTTCCAGTTGCCCGGGGTGCGACGGCTGATTGGCAGCCTAGCCAGCAGTTGCTTTTCGTCAATAAAGCCAGCATGGCCTGACGCTTTTTGTTTTGGTTCGCTGCCTTCACCGTTTTCCCGCGCGCCCGAACGGGCGGACGGCATTTGGACGGCGCTCAGAAAATCTTCCCGCTCACTGTTCATAAAACTGCTCTCCGGTTCATTTGGCAGAGAGTTTATCCGAATTGGGGAAAGTGCGTGTGTATCACGCACACAAGATGTCATACGACCGGTGCCGACATCTCACCGGACAGGAATCTGGCTGGCCATTGGCCATCGGTCATTGGGTATTCGGCGAAGCGGATGGTGCGCATAGCAGGACTTGAACCTGCACGGGTTGCCCCACTACCACCTCAAAGTAGCGTGTCTGCCAATTCCACCATATGCGCACAAGGACCGGATTAATCAAACAGCCCGCCCACCGCCGCGCAAGGCAATTTCGCAAGGCCCTCTCCCGATTTCCGTAGCCACCGTTGTAAAACGGCGGAGACCCCCCGCGGGACGGATCCGCCAATTCACATTGGCGACCACAGGGATTCATGGTTCCAAGGCGCCCGCGAACACCCGGGTCTCCATTGAACATATCTTCATATCAAGATATGTTGATTTTTAACTTGCGCGCCCGGCGGTCGTTCGGTATTGTTTTCGCGCAGCCTGGGTCGTCCGGAAGGGTCCGGCCGGCCCGGCTTTGCGGACTGAGACATCAAACGTGAGCGCGGCATCGAACAGAGCACGGGATCTTGAACGGCTGTTGCACGAGCGCATCGTCATCCTCGATGGCGCGATGGGGACCATGATCCAGCAGCGCCGGCTGGGTGAAGGCGATTTTCGCGGCGAGCAGTTCAAGGACTGGCGGGGCAAGGATCTCAAGGGCAATAACGACCTGCTCAACATCACCCAGCCGGGCCTGATCGA
>JBEKFT010000173.1:0-4841 GCA_050013175.1 Verrucomicrobiota bacterium | reverse complement strand
TCGGCTATCCGGTGCTGCCCGCGGTCTATATCGTCGGAGCCAGCGTCATCATGCTCGTGCTGCTGCTGTACAAAACCGAGACGACCTGGCCGGGCCTGTTGATCGTGCTGGCGGGCGTGCCGGTTTACTTTTTGTGGAAACCGCGAAAAGCGAATTCTCGGTGAGCTCGTAGCCGCCAATGTGAATTTGCGGATCTCCCCGGTCGCGGAACAAGTCCGCCCAATAACAATGGCGGCTACAGAGGGCGCGGCGCCCGGCATTTGCTGCCCGGCATTTGCTTGACTTCCCAATGCGCGTGGCTCAATAAGCGGGGCCAGCAAACCAGATCGCCCGTAAACACCGCAACCTATGAATTTGTTCCGACGCAAAAGCATCACCGACCTGCAGGAGGAGGCGCTGACGGACAACAGTCTTCATCGGGCGCTCGGGCCGCTCAATCTCACCACGCTCGGAATCGGCGCCATCATCGGAACGGGCATTTTTGTTTTGACGGGAACGGCGGCCGCTCAGAATGCCGGACCGGCCGTGGTTCTCTCATTCATCCTGGCGGGCGTCGTCTCGACCTTTGCGGCGCTTTGTTACTCTGAATTTGCCTCGCTGGTGCCGATGTCCGGCAGCGCCTACACCTATGGCTATGCGACACTCGGCGAGCTTTTCGCCTGGATAATCGGATGGGACTTGGCCCTCGAATACGCGGTCGGAGCCATCGCCGTGTCCGTGGGATGGTCCGGTTACGTGGTTTCATTCTTTCGGGACTTCGGGATTCAGGTTCCTCCGGAGCTCGCCGCGGCGCGGGGCACGCACCTGGTTGACATCCCTGCCGCCTTGGCCCCGGCGTTGAAAATGACAGCGGGCTGGACCGCTTTGGGCGCCGGGTTGGCGGACCAAATCCGCGCCGCCGGCACAGACCCGGCCACGCTGCAACAGGTCACCGCCGTTTTCAACCTGCCGGCCGTCATCATCGTTGCGATTGTCACCACCCTGCTGGTCATCGGGATCAAGGAATCGGCAGGGTTCAATAATCTGATTGTTTTCGCCAAGATCGCCGTCGTGCTGCTCTTTATCGTCGGGGCGATCCGGGCCATCCATCCGGCAAACTGGCATCCTTTCATTCCGCCCAACACCGGGAAGTGGGGGAACTTTGGATGGTCGGGCGTGATGAGGGGCGCCAGCCTCGTGTTTTTCGCCTACATCGGGTTCGACGCGGTGAGCACCGCGGCGCAGGAGGCAAAGAATCCCCAGCGCGACATGCCCGTCGGCATCATCGGCTCCCTGCTGGTCTGCACGGTTCTTTACATTCTGGTCTCGGGGATTGCCACCGGAGTCGTTCCTTACCAGCAACTGGACGTGCCGGAGCCGATCGCCCTGGCGGCGGATCATGCGGCCATGGGCTGGATGGCCCGGGTCATCAAGCTGGGCGCGATCGCCGGGCTTTCCTCGGTCATCCTGGTGATGATGCTGGGACAGACGCGGGTGTTTTGGACGATGTCCAGGGACGGGCTGTTGCCTCCGATTGTGGGCCGGGTGCATCCGCGCTTCAGAACGCCCTGGGTCATCACGATCGCCACGGGGATTGTGGTGGCATTCTTTGGCGCGGTGCTGCCGGTTCGGGACGCCGGGAACCTGTGCAACATCGGCACGTTGCTCGCCTTCATCATCGTGTCGGTCGGCGTCGTCGTGCTGCGGTTGCGCGAGCCGGATCTGCCGCGGAAGTTCAAGACTCCCTGGGTCTGGTTCGTCGGGCCGATGGGCGCCCTTTCGGCGTTCGCGCTCATGCTTTCCCTGCCGCTGACGACCTGGATCCGGCTGGTCGTCTGGTTCCTGATCGGGATCGTGATTTATCTCTGTTACGGGGTGCGAAACTCCAAGCTTGCTCGAACCGGCCGCGCGTCGCCGGGAGGCCATCCCACGGGATAAGCCGGCCCGCGGAAAAATCATTTGACAGCCGGGCGGTTTCTACCTACCGTTCGGTAAGTTCATGGCAACACTCGTCAGCCACTCGAAGACGCGGCAGCATATTTTGCGCGCCGCGCTCCGGCATTTTGCGAACAGCGGCTACGCCGCCGCGTCCGTCCAGCAGATCGTGGACGACGCGCGCGTCTCCAAGCCGGCGCTCTACTATCATTTCAAGGACAAGGCGGGGCTCTTCCAGGCGCTGGTCAGCGAGGCGCACGACAAGGAATTTGAGCTGCTGCGCGAGGCGGCGGCCCGCTCCAAAACGATCCGCGGCCAGTTGGTTGAAATTCTGGCCGTGCTGTTCGATTATTTCCGGGAGAACCGGGAACTGATGAGAATTGCGCTGGCCACGATGTTTGGTTCGCCCGGCGAGCTGCCGAAGACGCTGCGCTATCTGGACCGCTGCGAGCGGAATTTCGAGTTCATCCACACCCTGATGAAACGGGCGCTTCAGAATGGGGAGCTGGACGGCAGGTTCGGCAGCCGGGAGCTGGCGTTCGGCTTCTACGGCCAGGCCAACGTCCACTTGATGGCGCACCTGGTCACTCCCACCTGCCGGCTGGATCGCAGGACGGCGAACCGGATCGTCGGGCTGTTCCTGGCCGGCGCCGCCAGGAAGCGAAACGCCGGATCCCCGGGGAAATTCTGAAGGGTGGACCCACGTATGAAACGAAAAATCCTTGCCGCGGTGTTTGTCCTGTTGCTGGTCGTTGGCGGTCTTGCAGGAGTGAAAGTGCTGGAGATTCGAAAGATGATCGCCACCGGGCTGGCGTACGCGGTGCCGCCTGAATCGGTCTCCTCCGTCGTTGCGCACGTCGAGCAATGGCAGGACACACTCGATGCCATCGGCTCCATCGCCGCAGTCCAGGGAGTGACTGTCACTCCCGAAATCGCCGGCACCGTGAGCGAAATCGCGTTCCAATCGGGCGCCGTCGTGGCCCGGGGCGACCTGCTGGTGCTCCTGGACACGTCATCGGAAGCGGCGCAACTTCGCGCCATCGAGGCGCAGGTCGAGCTCGCCCGCCTGAACGCTCTCCGGCTGCGCCGGCTCCGGGCGGACAATACCGTGTCCCAGTCCGACCTGGACCAGGCGGAGGCGACCTTGAAAGAGGACCAGGCGGATGCCGATGCCATTCGCGCCGCCATTGGCAAGAAGACTCTCCGCGCGCCCTTTGACGGAAGGCTGGGGATCCGGATGGTGAATCTCGGCGAGTACCTGGACACGGGGAAACCCGTCGTCTCGCTCCAGTCCCTTTCGCCGGTGTATGTGAATTTCTCGATGCCGCAGCAGGAGCTGGCGCGGCTCAAGACCGGGATGCGCGTGCGCGTCACGACCGACACCTACCCGGACCGGAAATTCGAGGGCACGCTGACGGCGATCAATCCGGATATGGATGCTTCCACGAGAAGCGTCGGGTTGCAGGCCACGCTCGACAACACGGACCAGCTTTTGCGGCCCGGCATGTTTGCGCGGGTGGAAGTTCTCCTGGCGACGGACCAGGCCGTGCTCGTGATCCCCGCCACCTCGGTGCTCAGCGCCCCGTACGGCGACTCGGTCTATGTGATCGAGCCGGAAACCGCCACCAATCATGCGAGCCCACGACTGGTCGTGCGCCAGCAATTCATCCGCACAAGCCGCGCTCGCGGCGACTTCGTGGGCGTGGAAACGGGTGTCAAAGCCGGCGAACGCGTCGTCAATTCCGGCCTGTTCAAACTGCACAACGGGATGGTCGTCGTCGAACACAACAACCTCGCGCCAAAGGCCGCCGAGGCGCCGCATCCGCCGGAGAGGTGACCGGATCTGTTGAGATTCGCATGAAGTCCTTCACGGATCTGTTTATCCGCCGGCCGGTGCTGGCCCTGGTGGTGAACCTGGTGATTCTGATCGCCGGGTTGCAATCCATCCGGTCGCTCAACGTCCGGCAATATCCGCGCAACGAGAACGCCGCGGTGACCGTCACGACGGTGTATGTGGGAGCGAGCGCCGATCTGGTGCGCGGGTTCATTACGGCGCCGCTCGAGCGGGCCATCGCCGCCGCCGACGGGATCGATTACATCCAATCGAGCAGCAAGCTGGGGTTGTCCACCATCACCATCCGCCTCAAGTTGAATTACGACGCCAACAGGGCGCTTGCCGAAATCAGCTCGAAGGTGGACCAGGTCCGAAACGATCTGCCGCCGGAAGCCCAGGTGCCCGTCCTCAGCATCGAGTCGGCCGATTCGCAATTCGCCTCCGCTTACCTGAGTTTCAGTTCGGACATTCTCGAGGCGAACCAGATCACGGATTATCTCGTGCGCGTGGTGCAGCCCCGCCTGACGGCGATCGAGGGAGTGCAGCGGGCGGACATTTTGGGCGGACGCACGTTTGCCATGCGCATCTGGCTCAAACCGGACCGGATGGCCGCCCTGAACCTCAGTCCCGACCAGGTCCGGCAGGCGCTTGCGGCCAACAATTTCCTCTCGGCCATGGGCCAGACCAAGGGAGCGCTCGTGCAGGTGAACCTGACGGCCAACACGGACCTGCGTTCCGTCGGGGAGTTTCGCAACCTCGTCATCCGGCGGTCGGGCGACCATCTCGTCCGGCTGAGCGACGTGGCGGACGTGGTGTTGGGCGCCGAAGATTACGATTCGGAAGTCCGGTTCAGCGGTGAAAGGGCCGTGTTCATGGGCGTCTGGGTATTGCCGAACGCGAACACGCTGGACGTCATCAAGCGCGTGCGCGTCGAGATGGCCGCCATCCAGAAACAATTGCCCTCCGGCCTCAACGGCAACGTCGCCTTCGACGCGACGGTCTATATCGAGGATGCCATCCACGAAGTATTGAAGACATTGAGCGAAACGTTGCTGATCGTGTGCATCGTGATTTTCCTGTTCCTCGGCTCGGT